>JBJFCH010000082.1:10425-70841 GCA_051888835.1 Oliverpabstia sp.
TTTACAATATTCAAAGAACCAGTTGAAAAAAAAAACAATTTGCCATATAATAATTAAGTAATCAAAGGGGAGCTGACTGAAGTCGGCTGAGAGGAAACTGATTGGTTTCGACCCATAACCTGATTTGGATAATGCCAACGTAGGGACATAACACCGATATATGATGGAGATGCCTGCGGGTGTCTCCTTTTTAGGTTTTCCTATAATCGAAAATTGTTTTCCAGTTATAGGAATGCATACATACAGCGGCAGATTGGGGACACCACCTTTTGTCGCTTTCTATCAAGTACACCCAGGTGAACTTGATGCGAGATGTGCTGTGCAAAGCCCCTCATGCGTGAGGGGTATGGGGAGTTGAAGTGTGCTTGCCCACGTTGTTCCACATCTCTGTAATCCTTTGAAAGATATATTTTCGAAGGAGATCGTTGCATAAGTGTTTGAAATGGAGGAAAGTACAATGGAAAATTACACAACACAAATGGATGCAGCCAGAAAAGGCGTCGTTACACCAGAGATTGAAACCGTTGCAAAAAAAGAGCATATGCCGGTAGAGCAGCTGATGAAGCTTGTGGCAGAAGGAAAGGTAGCAATTCCTGCCAACAAGCATCACAAATGTCTGAATCCTGAGGGCGTGGGCAGTATGCTTCGAACGAAAATTAATGTAAATCTTGGTGTATCAAGAGATTGTAAAGATTACAATATTGAAATGGAAAAAGTGATGAGTGCGGTAAATCTGGGCGCTGAGTCGATCATGGATTTGTCCAGTCATGGAAATACACAGCCGTTTCGTCAGAAACTTACCAGTGAATGTCCTGTTATGATCGGTACTGTTCCGGTATATGACAGTGTGATTCATTATCAGCGAGATCTGGCAACTTTGACGGCAAAAGATTTTATAGATGTTGTTCGTCTTCATGCGGAAGATGGTGTGGATTTTGTTACTCTGCATTGCGGAATCACCAGAAAGACCATTGAGCAGATTCGTAAACATAAACGGAAAATGAATATCGTAAGCCGAGGAGGAAGCCTTGTATTTGCATGGATGAGCATGACAGGGGAAGAAAATCCATTTTATGAATATTATGATGAGATTCTGGAAATCTGTGAAGAACATGACGTTACCATTTCTTTGGGTGATGCCTGCCGTCCGGGATGTCTTGCGGATGCCACTGATGTGTGCCAGATTGAAGAATTGGTTCGTCTGGGCGAATTGACCAAACGTGCGTGGGATCACAATGTTCAGGTTATGGTAGAGGGACCGGGACATGTGCCGCTGGATCAGGTGGCAGCCAATATGGAAGTGCAGAAGAGTATTTGTATGGGAGCACCGTTCTACGTTCTTGGACCTCTGGTAACAGATATTGCGCCGGGGTATGATCATATCACAGCAGCAATCGGAGGTGCAGTAGCAGCAATGAGCGGAGCAGCATTCCTGTGTTATGTAACTCCG
Source organism: Oliverpabstia sp. (assembly GCA_051888835.1). Taxonomy (GTDB): domain Bacteria; phylum Bacillota; class Clostridia; order Lachnospirales; family Lachnospiraceae; genus Oliverpabstia. Next base: position 11,876 of record JBJFCH010000082.1, read on the forward strand.
GCAGAGCATCTGGCGCTTCCAAACGTAGATGATGTAAAACAGGGAATCATTGCTTCCAAGATAGCAGCGCATGCGGCTGATATTGCAAAAGGAATCCCGGGAGCAAGGGATATCGATGATAAGATGGCAGATGCCAGAAAAGCACTGGATTGGGATGCACAGTTTGCCTGTGCCCTGGATCCGGAAACAGCGAAAGCCATCCGTGATGACCGTCTGCCGGAAGATGATCACAGCGACACATGCAGTATGTGCGGAAAATTCTGTGCAGTGCGCAGTATGAATAAAGCACTGGCCGGAGAATATATTGATATTTTATAAAAAGTATTTTTTGATTTGTTATAGAAATAAATGTCTTGAGGCTGATAATAGTATATACTGTTATCAGCCAATATACTTTATTGACTATACAAATCAGCCAGAAAAATATTTTCGTTATTGTCCAATTGTTTTCGGACTTTTAAGCAAAGTTCCCGGTTGCGGACTTTGCTTATTCTGTTATACTGGATATATAATGAGACAAGGGACAAAAGGTCAGTCGCGGCATGCTTGCATGCCTGTGACTGACTTTGGGGACCGCAAAAACATGAGGAAGCAGCCCGAATAGGGCGGATTCCGAATGTTTTTAGAATTTCGAGAGTGCGAAGCACGGAGAAATTCGTAGTCTCATCCCATTTGTCGGGCAACTCATATGAATGGCAACAAATGATGTTCTGGGAGGTGCAGGATGGAGAAAAAGAAAATTCTGATCATTGGCAGCCTGAATATGGATATGGACATACAGATGGAGCGTTTCTCACCGGGCTTTCCGAGGGGATGGCAGTGAAAGATGCTATACGGATGGCAAACCTGGCATCTTCCATTGCGGTGACCAGAAAAGGCGCACAGAGTTCATTGCCGGAACGGACAGAAGTTGATACAATTTTGACATAAATTTGGAGGTTTGACATGACAGACAGACAACAGGCCAGAGAACAGGCCAGAAAACGGGCGGAAGAGTTGGTAGGGAGGATGACACTGGAAGAGAAAGCGTCCCAGCTTCGGTATGATGCGCCGGCGATTCCCCGGCTGAAGGTACCGGCTTATAACTGGTGGAATGAGGCGCTTCACGGTGTTGCGAGAGCAGGCACTGCAACCAGTTTTCCTCAGGCAATCGGTATGGCAGCGGCATTTGATGAAGAACTGATGAAAGAGGTAGGAGATGCAATTGCACTGGAAGGTAGAGCTAAATATAATTCTTACAGTAGACAGGGTGACAGGGATATTTACAAAGGACTTACTTTCTGGTCACCCAATGTGAATATTTTCCGTGATCCCAGATGGGGGAGAGGTCATGAAACTTACGGAGAGGATCCTTATCTGACAGGAAGACTGGGTGTAAACTTTATCAAAGGACTGCAGGGAGAAGGACCGGAATTGAAGGCAGCTGCCTGCGCAAAACATTTTGCGGTTCACAGCGGACCGGAAGATCTGCGTCATGAATTTGACGCGCAGGTTTCAGCGAAGGATTTGTGGGAAACCTATCTTCCTGCATTTGAGGCCTGCGTCAGAGAAGGAGAAGTGGAAGCTGTGATGGGTGCCTACAACAGAACCAATGGAGAACCTTGCTGCGGACATACCGTTCTGATGGAAGAGATTCTCAGAGGAAAATGGGATTTCCAGGGACATTTTGTGTCGGACTGCTGGGCAATCAAGGATTTCCATACCGGTCATATGGTTACGAATACAGCCCCGGAATCAGCGGCACTGGCACTGAAAAAGGGGTGTGACGTAAACTGTGGCAATACGTATCTTCATATCCTGAAAGCGTATCAGTTGGGGCTTGTAACAGAAGATGAGATTACTCAGGCAGCAGTACGATTGTTTACCACCCGTTTCCTTCTGGGCTTATTTGACGAGACAGAATATGATACTATTTCTTATGATATGGTAGAATGTAAGGAACATCTGGAACTGGCAGCAAAAGCCGCCAGGGAAAGTATGGTTCTTCTGAAAAACAATGGTATCCTTCCATTGAATCAGGAGAAGGTAAAAACCATCGGCGTGATCGGACCAAATGCAGATAGCCGCAGAGTTTTGATCGGGAATTATTATGGAACTTCTTCTCATTATACGACCGTGTTGGAGGGGATCCGGGAAGAAGCGGGGGAAGAAATCCGTGTTCTGTATTCAGAAGGATGCCATCTTTATAAAGACAAAGTGGAAGGTCTAGCTATGAGGCAGGATCGCCTGTCTGAGGCGATGATCGTGGCGGCAAACAGTGATGTAGTGGTACTGTGTCTTGGTCTGGATGAAACTCTTGAAGGAGAAGAGATGGATCAGGGAAATGGTGTCGGCAGCGGAGACAAACAGGATCTGCTTCTTCCGGAAGTACAGCGAGAATTGCTGGACAGACTTCTGGAACAGAATACACCGGTCATTTTATGTCTGATGGCAGGAAGTGCTATGGATATCAGAAGTGCGGATGAAAAAGCAGCTGCAATTTTACAGACATGGTATCCGGGAGCCGGTGGAGGAAAACAGGTTGCAGAAGTCCTGTTCGGGAAAATCTCACCGTCAGGAAAACTTCCGGTAACTTTCTACCATAATGAGGATCTGGCATATATGCCTGCATTTACGGATTACTCGATGAAGGAACGAACTTATCGTTATCTGAATCGCAAGCCACTGTATCCCTTTGGATATGGGCTTACCTATGGTAATGCAAAAGTAAAAGAGGTGCAGGTAAATACTGATCATGGAGTAAGCTTACAGATACAGGTAAAAAATGAGGGAGCCAGAGCAACAGAAGATGTAGTTGAAGTTTACATAAAAAATCTGGAATCTGCATACGCTGTGAAAAATCACAGCCTCTGTGGATTTGCCCGGGTAGAGCTGGAACCGGGAGAAGAAAAGAAAATAGAGATATCTATTCCGGAATCCGCATTTATGGTGATAGATGATAGAGGAGAGACAAGGAGAGACGGAAACAGATTCCGGCTATTTACAGGTACCAGCCAGCCGGATGAAAGAAGTTTTGAACTGACCGGAATACGCCCGGTAGAAGTTGAGATAGAAATCTAAAAAAGGAGTGAGTAAAATGGATTTTGAAAATGTAAAGAAAAACCTGGAGAAGCATGGATTTAAGGTATCCTGCTTTGATACTGCAAAAGAGGCAGTTGATTATATTGATTCTCAGGTGGATAACAAAAGTATCGGTTTTGGAGGATCGGTTACATTGGATCAGATGGGACTTTATGAGCGGTTGTCTGCTCACAATCAGGTAAGCTGGCACTGGAGAGTACCGGAAGGGATGACAGGTCCGGAAGTAATTAAGCAGGAAGGTTCTGCGGAAATATATTTTTCTTCTGTTAATGGACTGGCAGAAACCGGAGAAATCATCAACATTGATGGAACTTGCAATCGAATTGCTGATATTTTTTACGGACATCAAAAAGTTTATCTGGTTGCCGGAGAAAATAAAATCGAGAAGAATTTTCACAGCGCACTTTCCCGCGCAAGAAATATTGCTGCTCCGTTAAATGCAAAACGACTGGGTAAGAAGACACCTTGTGCTATTAAAGGGGATCGCTGCTATGACTGTGACAGCCCGGACAGAATCTGCCGTGGTCTGTCTGTATTGTGGGAGAAACCAGGTGCAGGGGAATTTGAAGTTATCTTAATTCACGAGAAGCTTGGATATTAAGATGAAGATACCGGTGAAAGAAAATCACAGCTGTACACTTTGTCCCAGAATGTGCCGTGTGGACAGAGACAGAGGACAGAAAGGTTACTGTCGGATGGACAGCACGGTGCGCGGTGCAAGAGCAGCACTGCACATGTGGGAAGAACCTTGTATATCGGGAGAAAAAGGCTCGGGTGCCGTGTTCTTTTCAGGATGTACACTGGGCTGTGTGTTCTGTCAGAACCGACAGATTGCAGATGGAACCTGCGGAAAAGAGATATCGGTGGAAAGACTCAGTGATATATTTCTGGAGCTCCAGGAAAAAGGCGCGGCAAACATTAATCTTGTTACAGCATCTCATTTTGTCCTGCAGGTGATTCCAGCACTGGAATATGCGAAAAGTCATGGCCTGAAGATCCCGGTGGTATATAATACCGGAGGATATGAAAAGGTGGAGACACTGCAAATGTTGGAAGGGATCGTAGATGTGTGGCTGCCGGATTTTAAATATATGGATTCAAAATTAGGAGAGAAATATTCTCGCGCGAAAGATTATCCGGAGGTAGCGGCCCGTGCACTGGAAGAAATGGTACGTCAGGCAGGAAACTGTATTTTTGATGAAGCAGGATATATACAAAAAGGTGTGATCGTACGTCATTTGATTCTTCCAGGTCATACGGAGGATTCCAAAGCGGTGCTGCAATATCTGTATAAAACCTATATGAATAAGATTTATATCAGTGTGATGAATCAGTATACACCACTGCCTCATACGGCAGATATGCCTCCCTTAAATCGGAAGATAACAAAACGGGAATATGATAGAGTCCTTGATTATGCCCTTTCTTTGGGAATTGAACAGGGGTATTTTCAGGAAGGCGCGACAGCGGAAGAAAGTTTTATTCCGCTGTTTGATTATGAAGGATTATCTTGAAAGGAGTAAATTATGAAAGTTTCAATATTAGGTCCTGGTGGAATTGCCAGGAATATGGCAACAGCAGTAAAGGGATTAAAAGAGCAGGGAGTAGAGGCATATGCGGTAGCTTCCCGCAATCTGGAGAGAGCAAAAGCATTTGCAGCTGAATGGGGATTTGAGAAAGCATATGGTTCTTACGAAGAAATGCTGGAGGACCCGGAGGTGGAACTGGTTTATGTAGCTACACCTCATTCCCATCATTACCAGTATGCGAAGATGTGCCTGGAGCATGGAAAGCATGTGCTGGTAGAAAAGGCATTTACAGTCAATGCCAGACAGGCAGAAGAACTGATTCGTATATCGGAAGAGAAGAATCTTCTTCTTGCAGAAGCAATCTGGACAAGATATATGCCAAGCAGAAAAATGATTGATGATATTGTTGAAAGCGGTGTGATCGGTGATATTACATCTTTGACAGCAAATCTGGGATATCCGCTGAAGCATGTAGAGCGTCTGCAGAATCCGGAACTTGCAGGCGGAGCACTTCTTGATCTTGGGGTATATCCGATCAATTTTGCGCTTATGGTATTCCATGGAGAGGTGAAAGAGGTACAGTCCACAGCCGTCATGTCACCAAAAGGGATTGACTGGATGAACAGCATTACACTGACATTTGATGACGGAAAGATGGCAGTTCTCCACAGCAACATGCTGGCATTGCCGGATCGGGAAGGAGTGATCAACGGAGAAAAAGGATATATTGAAATCCAGAATATTAATAATTGTGAGGAAATCCGTGTGTACGATGAAAATCGTCAGGTGAAAGAACGGTATCAGGTACCGGAGCAGATCAACGGATATGAATATGAAGTTCTTGCATGCAAACAGGCTATTTTGGAGGGAAAATACGAGTGTCCACAGATGCCTCACAGTGAAATCCTCAGAGTGATGAGAATGATGGATCAGATCAGAGAAAGCTGGGGCATGAAATTCCCCTGCGAATAGTCGGGAGACAGAGAAAGTGGAACTGAAAAAAGCGAGAGGAGCCATATGTCACTTCAATTTATCTTAGGAAATTCCGGAGCAGGAAAATCTTATTTTTTATTTCAGCATATCATACAGGAAGCGGAGAAACATCCGGAAAAGAATTATCTTGTGATTGTACCGGAGCAGTTTACCATGCAGACACAGAAGGAACTGGTAGCGTTCAGTCCAAATCATGGAATTATGAATGTAGATGTTTTAAGCTTTCAGCGTCTTGCATACCGTGTGCTGCAGGAGACAGGTGGAGAAAACAGAACTGTTCTGGAGGAAACCGGGAAGACACTGGTGATCCAGAGAGTGATCCAGGAAGAGGAGAAAAAACTGGGAGTACTGGCAGGAAGCCTGAAAAAAACCGGAACTGTCAGTGAAATGAAGTCACTGGTGTCGGAATTGATACAGTATGATATTCGTCCGGAACAGATGGATGATATAGAGAAAAAATCTCGCGAAAAGACGTTTCTGGCATCCAAGTTAAAGGATATCCGAATTGTTTATGAGGGATTTGTAAATTATCTGAAGGACCGGTATATTACCGGTGAAGAAATTCTGGATGTTCTGTGCGACAAAATCGGCGAGTCTCGTATGATGAAAAATTGTCAGGTAATACTGGATGGATTTACAGGACTTACACCACTTCAGAATAAAGCTATGAGAAAAATCCTCAAATTATCGGAAAAGGTATGGGTAACAGTCACACTGGATGAAAAGGTACCAAGAGAAAAACTGAAAAGCCCTCAACATCTTTTCCGGATGAGCGGTGCAATGTTGGAGCATCTGACCGGAATGGCTGTGGAAGAGAAGGTTGAGGTGGAAGAGGATATCTGGGTACATCCGGGAAAATTCAGTCGTTTTTCAAAATCTCCTGCGCTGGAATTTATGGAGCGTCACCTGTTTCGCTATGGAAATCCTTCTTATCGCAGAGAACAGGAAGAAATTCAGATTTTTGCTGCTTCCAATCCAAGGACAGAGATGGAAGAAATCGCCAGAAGGATTTGCTTTTTGGTGAGAACGGAAAACTACAAATATGGAGATTTTGCGGTGATCACCGGTGATTTGGCTACGTATGGAAATTATGCGGGACAGGTCATGGAAGAATGTAAGATTCCTTGTTTCATTGATGAAAAACATTCGATTTTGATGAATCCTTTTGTGGAATATCTTAGGGCAGTTTTGAATATGATGACGGAGCAGTTTACTTATGAAAGTGTATTTCGGTATCTGCGATGTGGATTATCCCGACTTTCCGTATACGAGACGGATGTACTTGAGAACTATTGTATAGCTGTGGGAATCCGGGGATGGAAGCAGTGGAAAGAACATTGGGTTCGTCGTTACAGAGGAATGAAAGACGGAAGTATGGAAGAGGTAAACGGCATTCGGGAAAAATTTCTGGAAGAAATAGAAACCTTTGTAGAACAGATGAGACAGAGGAATCTAACCGTCGAGCAGAGAACACGCATACTTTATGAGTTTGTCGTCAGAGGAGATATACAGGAGAAAATTTCACAACAGGAAGAAGTGTTTGAACGGCAGGGAGAAAAAGCTTTGGCCAAAGAATATTCTCAGATTTACGGGATCATCATGAATCTGATGGATAAGCTGGTACAGGTATTGGGCGAGGAAACGATATCGCTCGCTGATTATCAGCAGCTTTTGGAAGCAGGATTTCAGGAGGCGCAGGTGGGTGTTATTCCTCCATCCGCAGATCAGGTGCTTGTGGGAGACATGGAACGAACCCGTCTGAAAGATGTTAAAGTCCTGTTCTTTGCGGGGGTGAATGATTCTGTCATCCCGAAACGTCAGGGGCGGGGAGGACTTTTGTCGGAAGCAGACAGAGAATTTCTGGAAATTCAGGATGTTGAACTGGCACCGACATCACGGGAATCCATGTATATACAGAAGTTTTATCTGTATCTGAATCTGACAAAGCCCAGTCGTCGGCTTATCCTTTCCTATGCAAAATCAGGAAGTCAGGGAAAGACTCAGTCACCGGCGTATCTCATCCCGATGATCTGTCAGTTGTTTCCCAAACTGCAGATACAGGAAAGCGAAGAAAATGGAATCCGACAGGCAGAGCAGGCAGGACAGGCAGTGGAATTTCTTCTTCGGGGGCTGGAGCAATCGGGTGAAGAAGAACCTTCAGATGAATGGAAAGAACTCTTATGCTGGTATCTGAATTCACCGGAGTGGAAAGAAGAATGTGAAAAGTGGATAGACAATGCATTTCGTCAGAAGCCTGTGGATAAGATAGGTAAAAGTGCAGCCAGAGCATTGTATGGCAATGTACTTGACAACAGTGCAACACAGTTGGAGCAATTTGCCGCCTGTGCCTTTTCCCATTTCCTTCAGTATGGACTGGAGATCGAAGAACGCCCGGAATATGAATTTCGTGCGTCGGACATGGGCAATGTGATTCATCAGGCATTGGAGAGATTCTCTGTAAATCTGAAAAAGCACAGAATGTCATGGCGGAATCTGACAGATGAACAAAGAGAAACACTGATTGACGAGAGTGTGGATGAAATCATTTTTGATTATGGCAATACGATTCTGGAGAGCAGTGCCCGAAACCGTTATATGATAACGAGAGTAAAACGAATCCTCAGAAGGACTGTATGGGCGCTTCAGGAGCAGTTGAAATGTGGAAAATATGAACCGGAGCAGTTTGAAATATCTTTTGCAATGGAGGATCAGCTGAAAGCAATTCATTTTGAACTGTCAGAAGATGAAAAACTCCGTCTGAAAGGAAGGATTGATCGTGTAGATCGATATGAGGAAGAAGATAAGATCTATGTGAAAGTAATAGATTATAAGTCTGGCAATACGTCTATGGATCTGATCGCGCTTTATCATGGACTGCAGCTGCAGTTGATCGTATATCTGAATGCGGCATTGGAAATTGAGCAGAGGGAGCATCCGGAGAAGCAGGTGGAGCCGGCAGGGGTATTTTATTATCATGTGAAAGATCCTCTTTGTGAAGGAAAAGCGGATGAAGAGGAAGAAAGTATTGCACAGAAAATTCTTCAGGAATTGAAAGTGAACGGACTTGTGCGGGAAGATAAGAAAATTATATTGGATATGGATGAAAGTCTGAAGCCGGGGAAAAAATCTCTCACGATCCCGGTAACACTCAATAAAGACGGAAGCTTGTCCAGATATTCACAGACCGCCACGAAAGAACAATTTCAGATCTTATCAGAGTATGTAAACAGTAAGATCACAGAAATCGGGAGAAGGATTCTGGACGGTGAGACAGCAGTCAATCCTTATCGTCTGAGAAAACGAACGGCATGTGATTATTGCAGTTATCGTGGTATCTGTGGATTCGATGAGAAAATACCCGGATACGAATACCGCAGTCTTCCTGTATTTCAGGATCAGGTGCTCTGGCAAAGAATGAGCGATGAAGAAAGAAAGGCAGACGGAGAAGACAGAAGTAAAGTGGAAGGAAAAGAGGGATAACAGATGGCAGTAACATGGACAGAGGATCAGAAAAAGGTCATTGAACTTCAGAATCGAAATATTCTCGTCAGTGCGGCAGCAGGTTCCGGAAAGACAGCCGTGCTGGTAGAGCGGATTCTGCATATGATGACGAGAAAAGAGAATCCGGTAGATATTGACCGTCTTTTGATCGTGACATTTACCAGAGCGGCAGCCGGGGAAATGCGGGAACGTCTGATGACGGCTGTGGAAAAGTGTCTGGAAAGTGAGCCGGACAATGAGCATCTTCAGAGACAGCAGACTCTGATCCATAATGCGCAGATCAATACTATTGACGGATTTTGCTCTTATGTGATCCGAAATTATTTCCATACCATCGATCTGGATCCGGGATTTCGAACTGCCAATGAAGGTGAACTGAAACTGCTGCGATATGATGTGGTAAAAGAACTGCTGGAAGAAAAATACAGAGAAGATACCCCTGAATTTAACAGATTCGTGGAAGTATTTGCTTCCGGAAAAAATGACGACAACCTTGGAGAATTGATTTTGAAGCTCTACGATTTTTCTATGAGTAACCCCTGGCCCAAGGAGTGGCTGGAGGACTGCAAAAAGCCTTATCTGGCTGAAAACTTTGAAGAGCTTCGGGAAAGTCTCTGGCTGAAAAAAATGTGGGAAGAGGTAAAACGGGCCGTTTCTCAAGCGGAAGAGATGATCGACCTGAATCTTCGGCTGCTGCAGGAGGATGACGGTCCTTATATGTATGAAGATGCTGTGCGGTCAGATGAAATGCTGATGGATGAGCTGAGGAATGTATGTTGCCTTCAGAAGTTTGACCAATGTGTACAATTACTTCAGAATATGAAGTTTATTTCCCTTTCCAGAAAAAAAGATGAGACAGTCTCGGACAGGAAAAGAGAACAGGTAAAAGAGAACAGAGAACGGATGAAAGAAATCCTCAAAGAGATGAAAGAAAAGTATTTCTATGGGAACTCGGAGAGTATCATGGAGGAAATGAAACTGTGTCGGGGACCTGTGGAGGAACTGATCCGGCTGACAGAAGAATTTATCGATAGATTCTCAGAAAAAAAGAGAAAGAGAAATATCGTCGACTTCACAGATATGGAACACTTTGCACTGGATATTCTTGTAAAAAAACAAGGGGAAGAACTGATATATACGGAGGCGGCAGAGGAATTTTCTCAGCGGTTTGAGGAAATTTTGATTGATGAGTACCAGGACAGCAATCTGGTTCAGGAAACGCTGCTTCAAAGTGTATCACGGCTGCGACAGGGAAAGCATAATATCTTTATGGTTGGGGATGTGAAGCAAAGCATCTACAGATTTCGTCTGGCACGTCCCGAATTATTTATGGAAAAATATGATACCTATTCTCTGGAAGAAAGTGAATGCCAGAGGATTGATCTGCATAAGAATTTTCGAAGCAGAGAAGAAGTACTGGCGGGAGTGAACTACATCTTTGAACAGATTATGGGAAAAGAGTTGGGAGATGTAGAATACGATGAAGCGGCAGCTTTGTATCCTGGAGCTGCTTTTCCCAGTCAGGAGGAAGAAAATGAGAAAGAGTTTCGAAGTACGGAGCTCCTGATCGCTGAGACAGATACGGAAGAATTATCAGATGATACCTCAGACAGGACAGCGCAGGAGCTGGAAGCCCGCATGATTGGGAAAAGGATTCAGGAGATTGTCGGACACCGTCAGGTACTTGATAAAGAAACCGGTGAATATCGTACAGCCAGATATCAGGATTGTGTGATATTGCTGCGGACCATTTCGGGATGGGCAGAAACTTTTGTACAGGTTTTGATGGATATGGGAATTCCTGCCTATACAACATCTAAGACAGGTTATTTTAATGCATTGGAAGTGGTGACGGTGTTGAATTATCTTCATATCTGTGACAATCCTATGCAGGAAATCCCTTTTACCGGTGTTTTGGTATCACCGATGGCAGGGTGTACATCACAGGAGCTGGCCGAGATAAAGGCAGAATTTCCAGATGATAAAATCTATGCATGCGCGTGGAAATATCTCGCAAATGGGAAAAATCCTGTAATCCGGGAAAAATTAAGCAGATTTTTTGATGTTTATGGAAAAATCCGGGAAAGAGTTCCTTATACACCGATCCACCAGTTGATACAGCTGATTTTGAAACTGACCGGATATGATGTGTATGCATCGGCTATGCCTGGAGGAGAGCAAAGAAAAGCAAATCTCCGGATGTTGACAGAAAAAGCGATGGAGTATGAAGAGACCAGTTATCGGGGACTTTTTAACTTTATTCGATACATGGAGCAGCTCCAGAAATATGAAGTGGATTTTGGAGAGGTCAGCACGATCGGGGAAAATGAAAACACTGTGCGGATTATGAGCATCCATAAAAGTAAAGGACTGGAATTTCCGATTGTTTTTGTGGCCGGTATGGGGAAAAGGTTTAATATGATGGATGCCAACGCATCTCTGGTGATTCATCCGGATCTGGGAATCGGTATGAATGGTGTCGATCCAAAGCTTCGTCTGAAAACAGCTACACGGATGCGTCAGGTGATACAAAAGCAGATTCGTCTGGAAAGTCTTGGCGAGGAATTGCGGGTGTTGTATGTGGCGCTCACAAGAGCAAAAGAAAAGCTGATTTTGACAGGAACCATAGAAAAGCTCGATAAAAAACTGGAAAAGCTGTATCCCCTGACAGGACGTATGACCCGGCAGCTTTCCTATGGAACGATAGAGAGTGCTCAGGATTACTGGGGATGGATTCTTCCGGCACTTTCCCGCCACCCGTCTTTTGGGATACTTTATGAGCGGATCGGTGAACGATGTTGTACGGATTCTCCATGTTTCCAGCCTGAGATTCCTTTTGCTATCCGGACATTCCGTGCGGCACTGCTGACCGGAGAGGAATTGAAACGACGGATTTCCCGAAACAAGCGTTATGAAGAATATAAAAATTGGGATAAAAATCAGATCTATCAAAAAACAGTGAGAGAAGAGCTGGAAAATAAGTTTTCTTATCGATATCCCTATGGGTATCTTCAGGAAATTCCGGCGAAGATCAGTGTATCGGAACTGAAAAAACAGGCAATGGATCTGCTTGATGCAGAACAGGAAGAGGCGCAGGAGCTAATCGCTCAGGAGGAGAGTATTCCGCTGGTTCCGGAATTTATGAGGCAGGAAAAAACGGAGCTTAAAGGTGCAGCACGGGGTACGGCATATCATCGTGTACTGGAATGCATTGTTTACGATAAAACGGACAGTGCTGCAGAAATTCAGGAACAGATACAGGAAATGCTCAGAGAGGAAAGAATCGATCAGGAAACAGCGGATTCCGTAAGAGAACAACAAATTTTCTGGTTTGTTTCCTCAAATCTGGGAAAAAGAATGAGAAAAGCAGAGAAAGAAAAAAAACTGTGGCGAGAGCAGCAGTTTGTCATGAGTATTCCGGCCCAAGAGCAAAATAGTGAATGGGGAACGGAAGCACAGATACTGGTGCAGGGTATTATCGATGCTTTCTTTGAGGAGCCGGACGGCCTGGTACTGGTGGATTATAAGACAGATTATGTAGGAAAAGGACAGGAACAGGAGCTGGTGAAAAAATATCAAAAACAGCTCTGGTATTATGCACGGGCACTGGAAAGAGTATGGAAAAAACCGGTGAAAGAGGCTTATCTGTATTCGTTTGGAGCGGGAAAAGCGCTGCCGGTGGATGTGCAGAAATGAAGAAGACAGACAGGGAGGAAAAGGGGATATGAGATTATATGCGTCCTGTATCTGCTGCCTTTTAAATAAACAGGAGCAGAAACTGAGAAATTGCAGGGATGAGAAGAAGAAAACAGAATATATGAAAGAATTGCTGCGTCTGGCCGGGAATAGCGGCGACGAGGCAAGTGCTCCCTGGCTGGCAGCCCAGATTATGAAAGTTCATGAGAAATACTTCGGTAAATCAGGAAGCTATGCGGATGTAAAGAAAGAATTTAATCAATTGGTTATGAGTATGGAGGAAGAGCTGAAACAGAGAGTTTTATCTCAGCCGGATCCATTAAAAACAGCATTGTTGTATGCGAGAGTTGGAAATTATATTGATTTTTCTGCATTGGAACAAGTGGAAAAGGAAGAATTTTTGAGTCTGTTTGAACGGGAAAAAGATGTGCTGGATGAAAAAGAATATATGTCTTTTTGCGGGGAAATGCAGAAGGCGGAGAATGTAGTATATCTTCTGGATAACTGTGGAGAAATTGTTCTTGATAAGCTGGTGATCCTGATCTTGAAAAAAAGATTTCCCCAGGCACATATCACTGCTATAGTACGGGGCAGCGAAGTAATAAATGACGCAACGATGGAAGATGCTGTGATGACCGGACTTACAAATGTAACGGAGGTCATCGGAAATGGTGATGATGTGGCAGGAACCATATTGTCTCGGGTGTCGGCCGAAGCCAGAGCAAAAATAGAGAAGGCAGATGTAATCATAGCCAAAGGTCAGGGAAACTTTGAATCACTATATGGATGTGGAAAAAATGTTTATTATTTGTTCTTGTGTAAATGCGAATGGTTTATGAGAAAATTCCACACAGATCGTTTTCAGGGAATGTTTTTAAATGAGTATCGGATAAACTTTGATTAATTGAGAGCAGTTGTTACAGTTCTTAAGATATTCTTAACCTTTCAAAAGCATATTGACAATCTAATATTATATAACGTATAGTATTGAATATCAAATATTATTAAATTTCAAATAGTATTGATTGGAAAATAGTATCAAAAAACATAAAGAGGTGACGATATGGTATTTAATACTGGTGCGGCTCTTCTGGATGCTATCGTATTGGCAGTTGTGTCAAAAGAGAGAGAGGGTACATACGGATATAAGATCACGCAGGATGTCCGGCAGGTCATTGATATTTCGGAATCCACATTATATCCGGTTCTCCGAAGGCTTCAGAAGGATGAATGTCTGATGGTTTACGATATGGAATTCGGAGGGAGAAATCGGAGATACTATAAAGTGACGGAAAAGGGGAAAGCACAGCTGGAGCTTTACCGGCACGAATGGAAGAATTATTCAACCAGAATTTCCATGCTGTTTGAGGGGAGGATTGATGTATGAACCGTGACGAATTTATGCAGCAATTGGCAAGGCTGTTGAGTGATTTGCCGGAGAACGAAAGGATGGAGGCAATCCGATACTACAATGATTATTTTGATGAGGCAGGACCTGAAAATGAAGCAGAAGTAATCAGGGAACTGGGAAGTCCAGGCAAAGTGGCAGCAATCATAAAAGCGGACCTGAAAGAAAATGATGGTGCCGGGGAAACATCGAAGGATACCCAGAGTGACAGATGGCGTAATGCGCAAGACAGCATGCCGGGAAATTACTCACCTGTTCATAAAAGCAGAGGCGCCGGACGTTGGGCACTTATCATTATACTTGTGGTATTTCTGTCGCCTGTGATACTGGGAATCGGAAGTGGAGTATTTGGTGTCTTTGTTGGGATACTGGCAGCAATCTTTGGTATCTGGGTTTCTATCTTTACTGCGGGCGCCGGTTTGTTGGGTGGGGGAATTGCCTTGCTTGCAAAAGGAGTGATCAGGTTATTTTCGGTACCGGCTTCGGGTCTGGTAAGTATGGGAGGCGGTTTCTTATCCATAGCACTGGGAATTTTTATCCTGATTTTCTTTTTCTGGTTTACATTCCGTTTCCTTCCGAGATTGTGCAGAACGGTAGTAAATTTCATTTCCAGACTGCTCCATAAGAGAAAGGGGGCTGCCGCATCATGAAAAAATTGATAAAAACATTGACGATCATTGGCGGGATATGTGCCGGTCTGGGTTTGATATTTCTCATAATCGGTTTGATCCTGGGAGGTGGAACGATTGATTTCTCAGATGCTGTGAGTGTACAGGAATCAGATGTCAGCAGGCTGATTCATAAGCTGACACCGATAGACAGCGAATACCGGGATGATGATATTGAAAATCTGGATTCTGAAAGATGGGAATGCACATCCGCATCCGGGATAAAAAATCTGCAAATCGAAATGGATGCCGGTTATCTGGAGATCAAACAGTATGAAGGACGGGAAATCCAGGTATATATTCAGCAAAATGACAGAAAAACAAAGATTGAGCAGGAAGGTGATGAACTGGATATTACCCGGGATGGGATACAATGGCTGGATAGAAAAGGAAAAGCTATTAAGATCCTGGTACCGAAGAATCATATTTTTAATGAAATTGATCTAAAACTCAATGCGGTGGATGGAGTAATTGATTCACTGAAAGCCAATGAATTAACCGTTTCTGCGAATGCAGCTTCTCTGGAGATTACAGATGAGATACAGACGAAAACCTGTGAATGGACAGCAAATGCTGCGGAGATTGAGATTCAAAAACTAATGTCGAGAGAAACGGATCTGGACTGCAGTGCCGGAACCATACGGGTAACGATGGAAGGAGACATCAGTGACTATTATCTGGAAGGTAAAGTGAGCGCAGGTAGTCTGGAATATGCGCATCAGGAGTGGGATGGTTTTGATGATACTTTCTGCCAGGGAGAGGAAGATGCCAAAAACAGGATTGAGGCAAAATGTGCGGCAGGAGATATTACAATAGATTTTACAAAATACGAGTAGGAGGGATTATCATGAGTGACAAAAGACTGTATCGTTCTTCAACTAACAGCATGATCTGTGGGGTATGCGGAGGAATCGGAGAATATTTTAATATTGATCCGACGCTTGTGCGGCTTGCATGGGTATTGTTTTCCTTTTTAGGAGGTGCAGGTATTCCTGCATATATCATCGCAGCTATTATCATACCGAGATAAATATAGAATCAGGAAGCTGCGTGAATAAATAGACAAAAAAAGGTCATACTTCAAAAGAAAAGGAGTGTGACTTTTTTTATGACAAAAAAGAAAGAATTAAATATCCGGGAATTGTCCGGTGAAGAAAAAATGAAATATGAGATAGCGGAAGAACTGGGACTTCTTGATAAAGTGCTGGAAGAGGGATGGAAAACTTTGTCAGCGAAAGAAACCGGCAGAATCGGGGGACTTGTGACAAAGAGGAAAAGAGAAATGCAGTCAGACGGGGAGAAATAGGAAATGTCGCCATATTATCGCGGCATTTCCAGATATGCCCTGCGCCAAAGATCTGCGAGAATTTGATTCCCGGTATAAGTCAGATGTATACCATCCGGCGTAATCCGATCAATTCCCATTTCCTCAGCGGACTGGCGGAGAATATGGTCAGTTGGGAGAAAGCAGGCATGGTATTTATCGGCAAGCGTCTCTATAATTTTACTTTCTGTTTCGATATACGGATGCCAGCTTTTATATTCCAATGGATGATCAAACAAAAAAGGCTCTGCCAGAATCAGCTGTGCGTCAGTATGCGTGATTAGGAATCTGAGAATTTCTTCATAATAAAAGGCAAATTCATCAGGGATGCGTTTGCGAGAGGTGTAAAGTTCAACGGGAATATCGTTGACTCCGACAAGAAGAGTGATCACATCCCAGTTCCTCTCAATTCCATCTCTGTTCAGCATGTGCAGAACCTGTTCTGTTGTAAAACCGTCATGTCCTCTGTTTTGAAAAACACAGTTGTAAAATCTCATATCGACCGCAAGCATGGAGACATATCCGTTCCCAAGATTTGCAGGATCGAACAAATGCCCGGCATCCGTGATGCTGTCTCCGAGAAAAAGAAAATCAGACATAATCTATCTCCTTTGATGTTAGTGATGTAGGTGTCAAAAGCTTTTGTCCCTTGTCTCATGATATAATACTATCATGGGAGTAGGAAAAATCAAACAAAAATGTTATACTGTGATTAGTTTATCTTGAAAGGAGATAAGACTCCCACCTCTATAGGTGGTGAGTTGCAACAATTTAGTCTTGGTGGGAGTCCAATCTCCTTCCAAGATAAAGCCTCCGGCGGATTGCAGAGGTGCGCAGATGTATTGTGTCATGCAAAGCATGACGCGCACCTCGCAGCAAGTACGCCGAGGCGTACTTGAACTTAGAAGGAGATATAAGAGATGAAAGAAACCGTATTATTATTTCATTTTGAAAAAGAGCGTGCCGGGAAAATACGCCGTGCGTTGCTTCCGCTGAAAATAAAAGTAAAAACAGTGGAACCGGAAGAATATGGACAGAACATAGGCTTTCTGGCGGGGAATAAAGAAATATTGCCGCAGCAAGAAGAGAGTGATCCGGATAGGACTGGATTTCGCAAAGGGAATGAAGAGGCAGGAAGGACAGAGATAGAACAGGAAATGATGGTCATGGCATGGCTGACAGGACATCAGGTAGATCAGGTTTTGACTGCACTCAGAAAGCAGGGAATCGGAAGGATTGATTATAAGGCAGTGGTTACACAGCAGAATCAATACTGGGACTGCAGGACGTTATACGCAGAATTGAAAAAGGAACATGAAGCATTTACCGGAAAATCATAAAAGAAATCAAAGGTGAAAACTGTGTGCGTAAATACTATGATGCCAGGGTCATATTATTTACGCACACAGTTTTTGTTGCTTAATCTTAAGAAAGCAGTGTATTTAAATTGAGCTTGAGAATCCGGTCCATTTTAAAAAGAGAACTTGCACGATAATTATAAGCGGCAGATTCAAATAATACATATAGATCGTCCCCGTCTACATAAATCTGTTCCATCTTTTCCGGAAGATAAAACTTCAAAACGGCAGCATTTTCTTCCAGAAGCTTCTGCATGGAATTATTAAATACCTGCAGTGTAGAAGGAAGTACCCCATAAGAATGGGAGAATAATATTTTGTCTTTATAGAAAGCAACTCCCTGTGCTTTTTCTGTGATAACCCGCATATCGGAGGGAAGAGCAAGAGGAGTAATCGTATCGGATTTATCGAGAGAATCAGTAAGCAGTTGAGTGACCAGAGTGCCGTCTTCGTTGATATCGTACTGTTCCAGGACACTGGCTGTATTTTCGGTAAAATATCCGATATACAGGGAATTATCATGGTATGTCAGAAAAGAAGTTCTGGTGATCGCATACAGGTCGTAAGACTGTGAGTAAGTGATCGGAAGATGATCTTCCTGGAAAGAATATTCTTCCAGCTGCTTCAGTGTAATGGCATTGACCTGAGGAATACCGCGTGACATTCCGGAAATCCAGATATTCTCATGGATAGAGTCATAGGCCAGACCGCCCACATGGGATTTGTTCCTAAGAACAATTTCTTTGATAAACTCATGACTTTTTTTGTCGATTACATAGATTACGGAATTATGTGTCTGAGAACCGCAGTAAGCGCTGACAAGAATATAGTCCTCCGTGACAGCGAGCCCCTGAGGAGTCATGGAGGTACAGATTGCTGACGTTTCTTTTTCACCGAATACCTGTGTCTCTGTGGACATAAGTCCGGGGATCACATAAGTTCCATAATCAATTTCTGTCGCACGCCCGTTAAAGGCAGCTGCTTTTACTTCCGGTGTCAGAGAAATTAAAGTACGCTGAAACTTCATATTGTATATAGACTCTGTAGTTGTCTGTGAAGCTTCCGGCTTGGGTTCATGACTGATGCGATAAACAAGAATATAATAAAAATAAGCAGATCCGGCAAGAATCAATATGAGACAAAACAACAGCAGCCGAATATGCTTAAATTTTTTTTCGCTTTTTTTCTGTTTTTTGGTGGGCTCTTTTTCTTCCATGTGTGTGCTCCTGATGCTGATATATATAATATGATATCTTATTTTTACAAAAAAAACAAGAAAACTGTGAAATTTGTATAAAGTCTATGGAAAAATAAGTTACCTGTCAGCAGATTCACCTGAAATGAATTCTGAGGATAAATGAGGAAGGGCCGATATCATTATGATATCGGCCAATATGAAAAAGGAAATCTAAAAATAACTGTTAACCACATATTATGAGGGGGGACGGGAGACTACCTTGGATAATCTCCCGTAACAAAGTGTGGTTTGCTTTGTTGAGTATTATAATACATGGGAAATGTGACGATTTTGTGTTCGTATGGTAAATCATTTATAAAATTTCATAAAAAATACGAAACTGAAAAAAATAAAAGTATAAAACCCCTTTGCAAATTCAAAGAATAGCTTGTTATGAATGAAGACGAAGGCTCCGATAACGGTTCATGCAGGCATATATTTCCTGTATCCGGGGCATAGCCAGATTCGGAGAAATACGGCCGCCATCAGCCAGAAAGTCGAGTCCCTGTGTAGTCAGCAAGTTTTCCAGCTGCTCCATAGATTCTTGAAGAGTACGCCTTCCGTTAAAAATATGAAGCTGCGCATAGCGAAGCAGGGAGGACAGGGTGTTTACCTGTTCCGGATCCGCCAACTGCTCCAGATAGCGAAGATCAATATTTTCGTGGTTGACAGAGATTCCGTCTACACCTATAGTTTTCATTTTTATACGCCGATCTTCACGGAAAGAAGGATCCGGCTGCACGATCCTGTGAAAATCGGGAGAAGATTTTTCGGGCGACGAAGGTCGAATCGAGGGAAATACTTCAGCTTCTTTTTTGGCAAATGAAGTAATATCTACCGGACGGTAGTGATCCATCTGGATTACCGTGTCTGCTACATGAAAATAAGAACCGGAACTTCCTGCCACAAGAATCGTTGAAACTTCCTTTTCATGCGCCAGCCACTGCACCCGTTCGATAAATGGGGTGATGGGTTCCTGACTGCGGTTCACGACTCGCTGCATCAACTCATCACGGATCATAAAGTTTGTGGCACTGGTATCTTCATCAATCAACAACAGCCTGCTGCCGGTCTCCATGGCTTCCACCACATTGGCTGCCTGGGAAGTGCTGCCGCTGGCATCTTCCGAGTAAAAACGGGAGGTATCCTTTCCGTTTGGAAGGTCATTGATAAAGAGAGAGATATCGGCAGCCTTGATACTCCTTCCGTCTTCCGCACGGATTTTGACGGCATCGGATTCTGTGATAACATATTCTCTTCCGTCTCCTGCAATATGGTTATAAACCCCCAGTTCCAGTGCCTCGAGAAGTGTGGATTTTCCATGATATCCTCCGCCTACAATCAGAGTGATCCCTTTTCGGATTCCCATACCCTTCATAGGACCGTGGTTTGGCAGATCAAGCGTCACTTCCATGGAAGAGGGAGAGATAAAAGGGATCCCATTTTTCATAGGACGGGGTGATACACCGGATTCTCTGGGAAGAATAGAACCATTTGCTACAAAGGCAGTTAACCCCAAAAGGGAAAGCTGACGGCGGATATATGTCTGATCTTCAGCAAGCTGACAAACCTGTTTCAGTACTTTGGCATCAAGATTCCGATAATACAATGATTCCCGTACGCAGACAGGAAGAAAATCAAAAAGTATTTTTATCAGTTCCTGAGAATTGATCGTTCTGCCATTTGCCGGGAAACCTACCTCAAGACGAATCGTCAGGTCACCGGTGGAGCTGTTGAGAGAGCAGGCAGTCCGTTCCAGGATTTCCTGTTGACATCTGGTGATAGAGATTAGTCCGCTTTTTCCGGAACCTTTCGCCCGGAAATTGAATTTTTCTATTTTTTGATGAAACTGGCGAATTAGATAATCCTGGAGAGCGATACGTGTTTCTTTTGTATGATAAAGTGTTTCCGGGAATCCTGCCTGCTTGCTGCTTACTTTGATACTGAGTCTGGAAGGAGCGGCAAAAGGGTCTCCCTGTACATGGTCGATAGAAAGAATGTATCCTGGAAAAGCATAGGCGCCCCGAGTATCTTTATATGCGGGATAACTTTTTCTGTTGATCTGAAAAAGTAGTTGTTTTAAGTCTTCTGCTGATTTCATTTCATTTTCTCCTTGCTTATTTGTTCATTCTGTTTAAGTATACCAATTTAAAAAAAATATTCAATCATTCTTTAGGTCGGATAATCAATATACTTTATTGGATATAAAAACCTAAAGTAGCCGTTATCAAAGATGTATGTTATAATTTCTCCATGGGAATTAAGAAGCATGATTGTGATGAAAAGGATAGTATAGTAGCGTGAAGGGAGAATAGAGATGGAGATTGAAAGAAAATTTTTAATAGACAGTTTACCGGAGCATCTGGATGATTTTCCTCATAAGGAGCTGGAACAGGCATATCTGTGTACCAATCCTGTGGTACGGGTTCGAAGAGAGGGGGAAGAGTATGTACTTACCTACAAGTCCGGGGGACTTATGATGCGGGAAGAGTATAATCTTCCGCTGAATCAGGAAGCATATGAGCATCTTTTGAAAAAAGCGGATGGTATTGTGATTTCGAAAACAAGATATATTCTCCCGGAAAAAGACGGATTGAGGATAGAGCTGGATGTGTTTCATGGAAAGTACGACGGGCTGCTTCTGGCAGAGGTGGAGTTTCCTACAAAAGAAGCTGCAAATGCTTATTGTCCTCCGGTGTGGTTTGGGGAAGATGTGACGTATTCAACCAAATATCATAACAGTAATCTGAGCAAAGAATGATTGCATTTACTAAGACAGGAGAGGTGAAAATAAAATTATAAAAAGTAATTGCAAAATTTCAGATTGTTCCAATTCTTAAACATCTGAGGTAAGCTATAGGAAAGAAAGGAGCGGGACTATGGATTATAAGCGAATGAACGAATTTCGGTTATTGGGTCTGACAATCGCGTACTATCGTAAACTGCGTGGAATGACGCAGGCAGATCTGGCAGAAGCTACGCAGCTGAGC
Source organism: Oliverpabstia sp. (assembly GCA_051888835.1). GTDB lineage: Bacteria > Bacillota > Clostridia > Lachnospirales > Lachnospiraceae > Oliverpabstia. The sequence continues at coordinate 33,661 of JBJFCH010000082.1, forward strand.
CGTACCCATATCAGCAATATCGAAGCACCGAATGGAAAAACATCCATTTCACTGAATAAGTTGTTTGATATTGCGGAAGTTCTGGAAGTGCCTATGAAAGATCTGTTTGATTTCCGGGATAAGTAGAACATGAAAAATAAAGAGGATGCTTTGGCATCCTCTTTATTTTTTATGTTCCTTATTTCTGTTCTGCCGGCATTTCTTTCCGGATTTCTTTTGTCCGGATTTCCTTGCAGATATCATCAATAAACTGTTCCAGCGGTTTCACACCCTCATCTCCGGCAAAACGGCTGCGGACAGATACGGTATGGTCAGCTTCTTCCTGCTGTCCCACAACCAGCATATACGGAAGTTTTGCCATGCGGGCTTCGCGGATCTTGAAACCGATTTTTTCGGAACGATTGTCTGTGGTTGCATCAATTCCGTTTGCTTTCAGTGCTTTCAGCACTTCTTCCGCATAAGCTGTATATTTTTCAGAAATCGGAAGAACACGAACCTGTTCCGGACACAGCCAGGTTGGGAATTTTCCGGCGTATTTTTCAATCAGCCATGCCAGTGTTCTCTCGTAGCATCCAAGAGATGTTCTGTGGATAATATATGGACGTACCTTGTCCCCGTTCTGATCAATGTAGGTCATGTCAAAGTTTTCAGCAATGGCACAGTCAAGCTGGATAGTGATCATGGTATCTTCTTTTCCATATACATTTTTTGCCTGAATATCAATCTTCGGACCATAAAAAGCAGCTTCTCCTTCAGCTTCGGTGAATGGAAGATTCTTTTCTTTCAATACTTCACGCAGTGCATTCTGTGTGGATTCCCAGTAATTGTCATCACCCAGATATTTTTTCTTGTTGTTCGGATCCCATTTGGAGAGACGGAAGGTTACATCATCTGCCAGCCCCAGGGTATCCAGAACATAGTAAGCCAGATCCAGACATCCCTTCAATTCTTCTTCCGCCTGATCCGGACGGATTACCAGATGACCTTCGGAGATGGTGAACTGACGGACACGGGTCAGACCATGCATTTCTCCGGAATCCTCAGCACGGAACAGAGTAGAAGTTTCACCCATACGGTAAGGAAGATCACGGTAAGATTTCTGTGTGTTTTTGTATACGTAATACTGGAACGGGCATGTCATCGGACGCAGTGCAAAAACTTCTTTGTCTTTTTCTTCGTCGCCCAGAACGAACATTCCGTCTTTGTAGTGATCCCAGTGACCGGAAATTTTGTACAGATCACTTTTGGCCATCAGAGGAGTTCTGGTGCGGACATAGCCCCACTCATTATCTTCCAGATCCTCGATCCAGCGCTGCAGCTTCATGATCATCTTTGTACCCTTTGGAGTAAACAGTGGAAGTCCCTGTCCAACAACATCAACGGTGGTAAACAATTCCATCTCGCGTCCCAGTCGGTTGTGGTCCCGGCGTTTTGCATCTTCCATGCGTTCCAGATGGGCTTTCAGGTCATCTTTTTTATTGTAGGCTGTACCGTAAATTCTCTGAAGACGAGCTTTGTTGGAATCTCCTCTCCAGTAAGCCATAGAGGAAGAAGTCAGCTTGAAAGCTTTAATACCTTTGGTGGACATCAGATGAGGTCCTGCACACAGATCAACAAAACCGCCCTGATCATAGAATGAAATCTCAGAGCCTTCCGGAAGATCTTCAATCAGTTCCACTTTATAAGGTTCGTTACGTTCTTTCATGAACTGGATCGCTTCCTCACGGGGCAGTGTAAATCGTTTGATTTCGTGTCCTTCTTTGATAATTTTCTTCATTTCTTCTTCGATTTTATCAAGAGCTTCTCTGCTGAAGCTTTCGCAATCGAAATCATAATAAAACCCGGATTCAATGGAAGGTCCGATAGCCAGTTTGGCATCCGGATACAGTCTTTTTACTGCCTCAGCCAGAACGTGGGAGGTTGTATGGCGGTAAGCAGCTTTTCCTGCTTCGTCATTAAAGGTAAGGATATTCAATGCGCAGTCTTTGTCAACAATGGTACGAAGGTCAACTACTTCGCCGTCTACTTCACCTGCACAGGCTGCTCTTGCCAGTCCTTCACTGATATCTTTGGCAATATCATAGACAGACATGGACTGTTCATAATCTTTTTGGGATCCGTCTTTCAATGTAATAATCATGATCGTTCTCCTTCTCTTAGTTGATATTAAAACAGAAAAGCCCGTCTCTTTCGACTTTTCTGTCGAAAGGGACGAGCATATAACTCGCGGTTCCACCCTCTTTGGTGCAGATATGCACCCGCTTCATTTGATGATAACGGAATCACCGTGCCGTATTAGGGCCGCTCGGAGGTGGTCTTCAGACAATAATCCGGCGGGATGCTCACACCTTTCCATCCCTCTCTGGAGCCATCTTACTGCTTACTCTTCTCTTCAACGCTTTCTACCAGTTATTATAACATTGCAAAACGCTTTGTCAAGCTGGAAATCTGAGAATCGGCCTGGGAACCGGCAACAGTGCAGGAGTGGCAGTTTTTGCATGATGTGTTCGTGGCGAAACATCCGTATAAATAGAAAAATGTCAGCTGCGTCTTCAGTTATTGGGCCAATGGGTTCCTGTTTGACGGTCACCTATGAATACGATGAACTGTACCAATGTCGTTTAGTTGAAGACCGATTTACAGAAAAAATTCCCCCCGCCTGACACTGTTTATTGGAATTCTTTGAGTTGATCTTTTAGATGCTGTAATTCTTTTTCAAGCTGATCTGCTCTTGCTTTTTCTTTTTCTGCCCTTTGACGTTCCAGTTCTGTATTGGCTTGTTCCTCTTTACGCCCCTGTTGAATTCCCTGCTCAATCCCCTGTTCTATTCCCTGTTGAATCAGCATTTCCTCTCGTTCAAATATTTTCATATACTGTAGTGACACCTCCTCATCCTGTTTGATCAGATTAACCATCTGATGTATGCTTCGAAGATTATCAGTTGTTGCATTTTCCTCTGTGGTATGCTCCATATAGTGAAGAAACTGTTTCAGTTCTGCCGAAGGATTTCCTTTTTGCGTATTGCCATAGACATTTCTCCTTTCATTATGGTGCGGAAAGAAGAAACGTATATATTTGGGATATCGCTACCGTTTCACTGCTTTCCGCCTTTATAGTAGTTATTTTTATAGGGGGAATCAATAACCGAACGGTTTAGATGTTTCCCAGATGTGCAATTTTATTTTAACAGTTTGCACAGCGTGTGTCAACTATATGTAATTAAAATCTTTCGACATAATATTTGTGCTAGTGATGCTTTCTGTAACCGGAAGGTGTCTCACCAGTCACCGATTTGAATACCCGGTTAAAATGGGTGAGATTTGAGAAACCGGTTTCTGTACTGATCTGTGTAATGCTTTTATCCGTTTCCATCAGCTGTCTCTGAGCATTCATCACCCGTGTCACATTAATGTACTGGACAATGGTGCTGTTCGTCTGCTTTTTAAATTCCCGGCAGAGATATGAGGGGCTTAAGTAGAACATGGAGGAAAGCTGCCGGAGGGTGATATCTTCCGGATAATGCTGATGGATATAGTTGATGACCGGGATGATACGGCTGGTGCTTTCTTTTTTTATAGGTTCCACCTTTTTTGTCTGCATAAGAAGGGTATATAGGAGCATATTCAACAGAGTGTTCCGGTATCCATTATAGAATTCCGTCGGGTTTTCATATTCCCGGATCAGCTCATCCAGAATAAGGTGAAGTTTCTGGCGTACTTTGGGATCTGGCCGGTACATGCCATTGTTGCCATCCAGAGCAGCCAGAAGTTCTTCAGAAATAATATCTTCTTTTTCAAAATAAAGTACAATTCTTTTAAAGGGAATACCATCATCTCCGTAAGAACGGTGCATAACATAGGGGGAAAATAAAATCAACTCTCCTGGCCGCATTGCATACATATGATCTTCCATCATATGGTATCTTTCCCCGTCCTCCAGATAATACAGTTCATAATAGTTGTGATAATGAGACTTCATCATATTATCATTGACACCGGCAACTCTTTCACCGGTAATGCTTGCTCCCTGAGCCATTCGAATTCCGGCCTGATCGATCATTTTGAATCCCCCCCTCTATCGTTCATATGTAATCATAGTGATTGTAAAAGAATCATAACACGAATCCTATAGGAGAGCAAGATATGTAAAAAATCAGTTGTTTTACAGCAAAATTCGTCTGGCTATGAACGTGTTTATCAATTATTCTTTAGCTATAAAGAAGATTATTAAACATATTCAATCTAGCAAAAGGGGGACACAGGTAATGAAAATCTGTACCAGAGTTCTTGATGTAAAACTGAATGAAAACTATGTATCAATTTTCACTGATGGAACAGAAATCCGTATTCTTTTCCTGACAGATTCCATCATTCGTATCCGCGCAGGATTTGATGGTGATTTTGCTGAGGAATCCTACAGTCTGGTGATGACTGCATGGGAAGATCGCATGGATGATTTCCTGAAAAACTATCGTAGACGGATCACAGCAGCAGAGATGAAGCTGGAAGATGGAGAAGAAAAAGCAGTCATTCAGGGAAAAAAACTGAAAGTGGTTGTAGAAAAGGATCCGTTCCGTATCTGTGTTTATGACGCAGAGGGTACTATGCTGCATGCCGACATCGTGGATCTGGCTTATCAGGAAGACAGCAATCATCGCCGTATTCATACCAGCGAGATTTCTCCGGATGACTGCTTTTATGGTTTTGGAGAAAAAAGTGGTGAATTTAACAAAGCTCAGAAATTTATGAATATGAGTCCGAAGGATGCTATGGGTTACAATCCCAAAGAGACAGATTCTCTGTATAAACATATCCCATTTTATATCAAACTGAATCGTGTAACGAAAAAGGCAGTGGGATATTATTATCACAATACTTACGAATGTGATTTTGACATGGGTAAGGAAAAGAGTAATTACTGGAAAATGCACAGCCGTTACCGTGTGGATGGAGGAGATATCGACCTGTTCCTGATTACCGGACCGACTGTCCGTGAGGTTGTTGAGCGTTATACAGATTTGACCGGAAAATCAGCTCTGCTTCCGCGGTATGCACTGGGATATCTGGGTTCCTCCATGTATTATCCGGAGCTGGAATCTGACTGTGACGATGCCATCATAGATTTTATTGACACTACAAAAGAAGAACAGATTCCTGTGGACGGTTTCCAGCTTTCTTCCGGATACTGTACGGTAGAGACAGATAAGGGTGTAAAGAGATGTGTATTTACATGGAATAAAAAGCGTTTTAAAGATCCGAAAGATTTCTTCAAACAGATGGCGGACAGGGGAATCACAGTTACTCCAAATGTAAAACCGGGTATGCTTCTGATTCATCCGATGCTGGAAGATATGAAAGCGAAAAATATGTTTGTAAAAGCCAGCAACAGTGACGAACCGGGTGTGGGAACCTGGTGGGGAGGAAAAGGTGTATTTGTAGATTATACCAATGCCGATACCCGTAAATACTGGAAAGAGCTTCTGAAAGAAAATGTACTGGATTATGGTACTTGTTCTGTATGGAATGATAACTGTGAATATGACAGTATGGTTGACAAAGACTGCCGTTGTGATTTTGAAGGAAAGGGCGGAACCATCGGACAGTTAAAATCAGTAATGTCCAATATCATGTGCCATATTACAGATGAGGCAGTGCATGAGACCTTTGATAATACCAGACCGTATATCGTATGCCGTTCCGGTCACTGTGGTATCCAGCGTTATGCACAGACATGGGCGGGGGATAATCTTACCTGTTGGGAAGCACTGAAATATAATATTGCCACGATCCTTGGAATGGGACTCTCCGGAGTAGCTAATCAGGGATGTGATATCGGTGGATTCTATGGTCCGGCACCGGAGGGAGAATTATTTATCCGTTGGATCCAGAATGGAATCTTCCAGCCACGTTTCTCCATTCATTCTACCAACACTGATAATACAGTAACAGAACCATGGATGTACAGTGATCTGAAAGACGATATCCGTAAAGCAATTGAGTTCCGTTATCAGCTGAGTCCCTATTTATACTCACTGACTGAGAGAGCACATGAAACAGGACTCCCCATTATGGAAGCTATGTGCAGTGCATTCCAGAATGATCCGAAATGCTATGACGAAGGTGTTAATTTTATGTTCGGAGATTCTCTTCTGGTTGCCAATGTGGTGGAAAAGGGAGCAACAACCCGCAGCATTTATCTGCCGGAAGGTGATACCTTCTATGATTTCTACACCAGACAGCCGTATACCGGCGGACAGACGATTGAGATTCCGGTAACCATCAGCAGTATTCCGCTGTTTGTGAGAAGTGGAGCGATCGTTCCAATGGCAACAAATAAATTAAATAATCTCTGTACCCAGCAGGCAACAGGAATATCCATTTTGTGCGCAGCTGATAAAGACGGAAAATTCTGTCTGTACGAGGATGACGGTGTTTCCATGAGTTATGAAAAGGGAGAGTATCTGAAAACAGATATTACCATGACTGTGGGAGAGCGTACTTATCTGGATTTCAAACAGGAAGGAAATTACCGTACTGCAGTGGAAACCATGTCTATTGATATGATCCACAGAGACAAGGCGCCTTACTGGGTGACTGTAGATGGAGAAATGATTCCGCATTTTCTGCATCGCAGAAAATTTGAGGAAGCAGAATGTGGCTGGTACTACAGCCAGCGTCTGAAATCTGTTCAGATTAAATACCGTAATCCCAAAAAAGATTATCAGGTTCTTGTATCATTTGAACAGTTTGACTTAATAGGAATGTAAACAGGAGAACGAACACAATGAAAAGATTAGCAGCGATTGCAGTATTTTAAGCTTTTCATTTAAGAAAAAGAGTATCCCGTGGAATTCGATGCTTTTGGGCATGATCCTCCACGGGATATTTCTGTTTTCCGAAACATTCTTTCGCCTAAACTGTTTTCTGACCATTTTTATGGGTACATTATAGATTCAAATTAACAATTCTGTAACATTATACAAACATAACTTGAACATAAGTGTTTTATACTACAACGGATTTTAGAAAAATGCAGATATATTTTCTTTGTTGTGGGGTGTATAATGGATTTGCAAAAAATGTTGAAAATAATGAAAAAAATATTCTTTCTGCCTCCTGTTCCTACAATTCTGCTGGCGGTGCCTTCTTTTGCGCTTGTGATATGGGTGCTTGTGCGTGGTGATATTAATCCTGCTATTTCCTATGCCGCATATATTCTGTCTGCATATGCTCTGATCATTTCGGTTATAGGTACCATAAAAGCAGTGAAATGGATTCGGGCAGGTTTTATGGAACATCCATTAGTTAAAAAAGTGTTGGGTATTTCCACGGTTGAACGGTATTTGAAAGAAACTATGTTCCGTGCGGAGATATCTCTGTATCCGGGACTTTTTATTAATCTGTTTTATGCGGGTATCAAGCTGTTTTCCGGAATCCGTTATCGTTCTGTCTGGTTTGGGACGCTGGCTGTGTATTATATCCTTCTGGCAGTGATGCGTTTTTCTTTGCTCCATCATGTAAGAACGAAAGGGATCAGTCAGGAAAAACAGATCGATGAGTTATACAGATGCCGTTTATGTGGGATTGTTTTGATGGCATTGGACTGGGCATTGGCGGGAATTATCATTCTTGCAGTAAGTAAAAACAGTGGTTTTAGCTATCCGGGCATGCTTATTTATCTGATAGCAATGTATACCTTTTATGCAGTGATCACAGCTATCATGAATGTAATAAAGTTCAGAAAATATGGAAGCCCGATAATGTCAGCAGCAAAAGTAATCAATCTTACCGCGGCATTGGTGTCGATGCTTTCACTGGAAACTGCAATGATTACCCAGTTTGGGGCGGCAAAAGATGGAGTGTTTCGGCAACAAATGACAGCATTGACGGGGGCGGGAGTAATTATACTCGTGCTGGGAATGGCTGTCTATATGATTATAAAAACAACAAAACAGATTAAAAAAATAAAAGTAGCAGGAGGTAGGAATACTTGATTAATATTCTTGTGGTAGAAGATGATGCGAGATTGAATCAGACGGTTTGTACGTACTTAAATGACAGCGGCTTTCGTGCGAAGGGATGTTTGAATGCCAGTGAAGCATATGATGAAATGTATCATAATATGTACGAACTGATTATTTCTGATATTATGATGCCTGAGATTGATGGCTTTGAATTTGCAGAGACAGTAAGGCGTGTGAATAAACATATTCCCATCCTGTTTATGTCTGCGAAGGATGATCTTCCGTCGAAACAGAAAGGTTTTCAACTGGGAATTGATGATTATATGGTAAAACCAGTGGAACTGGGGGAACTTTTGCTTCGCGTCCGTGCGCTTCTACGTCGTGCAAATATTGAAATGGATCGAAAATTGACAGCTGGAAATCTGGAACTGGATGCAGATGCCATGACTGCAACCGTAGATGGGGAAGAAATTCCGATAACAACCAGAGAATTTAATATTATTTATAAATTACTCTCTTACCCGAAAAAGACATTTTCCAGGGCTCAGCTGATGGATGAGTTTTGGGGAGTGGACAGTGAAACCAGCCTGCGTGCGGTAGATGTTTACATTACCAAGCTTCGGGATAAATTCTCAGGCTGTGACGGTTTTGAAATAAAAACGGTCAGAGGACTTGGATATAAGGCGGTGCTGAAATGAAAGAAGAAAAGCAAATGAGGCAGGTACGTCAGTCCCGTTTTCCTGTATCCCTTTTCGGTATTCTTTTTGGGGTATTGCTATTGATGTCAGGTATTCATGTGGGGCTTATTGTGTGGATGAATGAAATCAATATGAATCAATGGATGCAGACGGTGATTCCGTTGATTTACTGGGCTTTGGTTGCAGGCAGTCTGACACTTTATACGCGATATCGTATGAAAAAAGCTTATGAAATTCCTATGCAGACATTGGCAAAGGCAACCAGTCAGGTGGCTCATGGAGATTTTTCCGTATATGTACCCACCATTAACACTCCGGACAAATGGGATTATCTTGATATTATGATCATGGATTTTAATAAAATGGTGGAAGAACTGGGGAGTATGGAGACATTAAAAACAGATTTTTTCTCCAATGTTTCTCATGAGTTTAAGACTCCTCTTGCAGTTATTTATAATAATGCACAGCTTCTGGACAGAGAAGAAACTGCAGAAGAAAACAAAAAAGAATATATCCATAATATTTTAAAAGCATCGAAACGTCTGGCGGATCTGATCATGAATATGTTGAAGCTGAACAAGCTGGAAAAGCAGACAATCCAGCCGGCTCCGGAAAAATATGATCTATGCCGGCAGCTTTGTGAGTGTGCACTGCAGTTTGAAGATGTATGGGAAAATAAAGATATTGAGATTGAAGTGGATATAGAAGAACGACGGATGATCATGGCAGATCCGGGGTTACTGGAACTGGTGTGGACAAACCTGTTATCCAATGCTGTAAAATTCACACCGCCCGGAGGAACTGTAACTCTGACACAGATTTCGGATCAGAACAGTATTACAGTTTCTGTGGCGGATACCGGATGCGGCATGGATGAAAAGACCATGGCGCATATTTATGAGAAGTTTTTTCAGGGAGATTCCTCTCATTCTACAGAAGGAAATGGTTTGGGACTGGCTCTTGTAAAGAGGATCCTGCAATTATCGGAGGGGCGTATTTCGGTAGAAAGTACAGTAGGGAAAGGGACGGTGTTTACAGTGAGACTTCCTTTGGACTCGGAAGAAGAGAAAGAAAGTCAGGGGGTGTTGTGATGCGGGAACAAAAAAATTTTGTGGGATATGATTATAAAGACATTATTGTTCCGCCGGAACAGGTTTCCATGTATTTGGACTGTTATGAAAATTTTGGATGGACAATAAATGAATATTTGTCGGAAAAACAGGTTATGATCCGCGGACAGCACCACCTGAAAATTTCCATGAAGCGAAATCGTAAAATTGTGAATAAAATGGAATTGACGCGTTTGCAGAGAAATTTTGAAGCCTGCGCTCATGAGATTCAGCTTCTGGAAAAAGCAAAGACGCGAAAGCCGATGATATGGTCATTATCGATCGGAATACTTGGAACGGTGTTTATGACAGGTTCAACATTTGCTGCTGTCAGTGAACCTCCGGTTGTATGGCTGTGTATATTGTTGGCCATACCGGGTTTTGTCGGCTGGATAGTTCCTTATTTTTTGTATCGTTATATGGCAGTCCAGGAAGAAAAAAAATATACTCCGTTAATTGAAGAAAAACTGGATGAAATTTATCAGATCTGTGAAAAAGGACATTCATTGTTGTAATCAGTAACAAGGGATTTGCAGGAAAATGAGTGCGGCAGTCGGTTCACTTGACATGAGTAGGGATTAATGTTATTTTTATGGAAAAATCCGGGAGGGATGTAAGTGTTACAGGAAACTACGGGGGTATTGAAAAATAAGGTATTTTTATATCTGACAGAATTTTTTGCGGGAATGTCTGTGATGGCAGTGGAACTGGGGGCAAGCCGGTTACTGGCGCCTTATTTCAGTTCATCGCAGATCGTGTGGACGATTATTATAGGGACTATTATGATCGCCATGGCATTGGGCAATATTTATGGAGGAAAAAGTGCGGATAAATCTCCGAATCCGGATAAGCTGTATGGAAGGATATTAATTGCGGCCATCTGGATTGCTTTGATTCCTGTAGTGGGAAAATATATTATTCTTGGAATATCAGCACTACTCATTTTTACAGTGAATAATAACTTTTTGATTATTGCCGCATTTTGTGCCTGCATGGTTATTTTTGTGTTTCCATTGTTTTTGCTTGGAACGGTTACACCGTCTCTTGTAAAATACACGGTGGACAGTCTGGATGACAGTGGAAAAACTGTTGGGACACTTGGTGCTTTCAATACGATCGGAAGTATTATCGGAACTTTTGTACCGACTTTTGTGACGATTCCTGCAGTAGGGACGTCTATTACATTCCTGATATTTTCCGGAATATTGATTGCTTTGGCATGTATTTATTTTTTAAGCAAGCACAAAGGAAAAAAGAAAATAGCGGTATCTGTTGTAGCATTTTTATTATGCTGTGCACTTGGATATTCCGATTCGTTTGCATTCTGGCAGAATGACCTGACATATGAGGGAGAATCGGTTTATAATTATCTGCAGGTTTCCGAGACGGACAGGCGGGTGGTGCTTTCTACTAATGTTTTGTTTGGAGTACAGTCTGTATACATGAAAGACGATGAACTTACGGGGATGTATTATGATTATGCAATGGCAGCACCGCTTATGGTACCTGATAAAGAAGTATCGGATATGGATGTGTTGATCCTTGGAATGGGAACAGGCACTTATGCGACACAGTGCAGAAAATATTTTGGTGACATGGATATGGAAGGTGTGGAGATCGATGAGAAGATTACAAATCTTTCCAGAGAGTATTTTTCACTTCCGGATGATGTGAAAGTTACTACTTATGACGGCAGAGCATTTCTGAACGCAGTGGATAAAAAATATGATGTGATCATGGTAGATGCCTATCAGGATATTACTATTCCGTTTCAGATGTCTTCGACAGAATTTTTCACTCTTGTGGAAGAACATTTAACTGAAAATGGCGTTATGGTTGTAAATATGAATATGAGAGGGACCGAAGAAGGAAATATTAATCAATATCTTTCCGATACGATCGGTTCTGTCTTTGATGCCGTTTATACTGTGGATGTAAAAGACACGACCAACCGGGAATTATTTGCTTCCAATAATAAAGAAATTCTTTCTGTTTTAAAAGAGAATACAGAAAAACCGGATGATCAGGAGCTTAGAGAAATGATGGGGGAAGTTGCTGATGATTGCAGTAAATATACAGCCGGAGACTATATCATGACAGATGATAAAGCACCGGTGGAGCTTCTTGGGATGCAGGTCATTGACCAGCTGATCCAGGATGAAGTGATATATTATAAAGAAATATATGAACAGGAAGGAATCAAAGGATTGCTTGAAAATCTTTGATATATAAGTGATATAATAAACATTTTTGGCAGATAGCTCGTTCTAATGTTCTTTATATCGATGAAATAATAAGAGATCATCAGAGAGAAGCCAAAGAATTTCTTATCTATCTGTCGGTTTTTTAGAGAAAACCATAATTTTTTCGGAGAGAGATTCGAAAAAGAGGACAGCTATCTGCCGAAAAAGCTTTCTCCTACAGAAATTGAATAGGGCAGAGGAATTTAGATGATAAAATATTGTTTTAGCATGACGATTTTGCTATTCTATTAATAATAAATACTTAATTGCGGGAGAGGAACAGAGATGAGTAAAAGAAACTGGCCGGACAGGAAAGAAGCGGAACAGATATTGAAGGAAGCGGAACCGTTAAATCCTGGTCCATGGGTGGATCATTGCAGGGTTGCGGCAGAGTGTGCGGAAAAAATAGCAGAAGCATGTGGTGATATGGATTCTGAGAAAGCTTATGTTCTGGGATTGCTTCATGATATCGGAAGGAGATTTGGTGTAAAGCATCTTGGACATGTCTATGACGGATATGTTTATATGATGGAATTGGGCTATCCGGATGTAGCAAGAATCTGTCTGACTCACTCCTTCAACACACAGAATATTCATGACTATATCGGCAGATTTGATATTTCTAAAGAACAGCAAAACGTTTTGGAAGAGGCTCTTGCTGTGTGTGAATATGATGACTATGACCGTCTGATCCAGCTTTGTGACAGCATTGCCGGAGCAGAGGGCGTGATGAAGATCGAGGAGCGGATGAGTGATGTAAAACGCAGATATGGCAGTTATCCACAGGAAAAATGGGATAAGAATCTGGAACTGAAGAAATATTTTGAAGATAAGATCGGTAAAAATATCGATCAGTGTTTTATATTCAAAACTGTATAAAGGGGGCATTAGCATTTCTTAGAACTTTTTTGGACAGGAACTTATTTTAAGATTACAACAAATGGGTGTTTTCTTTATGTTTCTTTTCCATATAAAGCATTTCTGATAATTATACAAATTTCGATTCAACAGGTCAATAACATTACAACCCCGGCGGAACAGTGGCACTTGAACAGTAATATCTTTATACTTTCTTAATATTATCCGGAATATTCTAATACAAACTTTAAATAGTAAAAGAGATAATTAAGGCGTCATAAAGATGAGTGAGAAAGCTGGATGTGACACAAATGAAATCTATTTTACACCGGAAAAGACGATTGACTTCGTTTCAGGTTATTACAATTGGTTTTTTATCTGTGATTTTGGTGGGAAGCATTTTATTGATGCTTCCTGTTTCTTCTAAAAGTGGTCATGCCACTTCTTTTTTGGATGCATTATTTACAGCTACCTCAGCTACCTGTGTAACGGGTCTGGTGGTATATGATACGGCTACTTACTGGTCTGGTTTTGGACAGCTGGTTATTTTACTGATGATCCAGACAGGAGGTATGGGAGTGGTTACGATTTCGGTAGCACTGACTGCAATCTCCGGGAGAAAAATCGGACTGATGCAGAGAAGTACCATGCAGGAAGCGATTGCAGCTCCCAGTGTAGGAGGAATTGTAAAACTGACAGGATTTATATTAAAATCAACGCTGCTGATTGAACTTACAGGAGCGTTATTTATGCTGCCGGTTTTTTTGAAAGAATATGATGGTCTGCAGGGTGTATGGTATGCGGTATTCCATTCCATTTCAGCGTTTTGCAATGCCGGATTTGATCTAATGGGAAGCAATACTCCATTTTCTTCACTGACAGGGTATGCTGCAAATGGATGGATCAATGCAATCATTATGAGTTTGATCGTGATAGGTGGGATCGGGTTTCTGACATGGGAGGACGTGAGGTACAAAGGAATTCATCTCAGAAAATATCGGATGCAAAGTAAAGTGATTCTGGTAATGACGGCAGTTTTGATTATATTTCCGTTTTTCTTCTTTTATTTTGGCGAATTTGGAAGGTCGGTCTGGAATGATCTGTCGGAAGAAGAAAAAATATGGGGTGCTTTATTTCAGACGGTTACACCCAGGACAGCAGGATTCAATACGGTAGATCTTACTTTATTTACAGAAGCGGGAAAGATGGTCATGATTCTTCTAATGCTGATTGGAGGTTCCCCTGGTTCTACTGCAGGAGGTATGAAAACAACAACTGCAGCAGTATTATTTATGACACTATTTGCAGTATTCAGGAAGAAAGAGGATACTGAGTGCTTCGGAAGAAGGATAGAGGAAGGAACTGTGAAATATGCGGCAACTGTTTTGCTTATGTATCTGACGTTCTTTCTGACAGGAGGAATTATTATTAGTTATGTTGAACAATTACCGATGTTAACCTGTCTGTTTGAGACCGCTTCTGCAATTGGGACGGTAGGATTGACATTGGGGATTACACCTCATCTGGGCATCCTGTCAAGATTGATTTTGATTTTACTTATGTTTTTGGGAAGAGTGGGAGGACTGACACTGGTGTTTGCAGCACTTTCAAATAAACAGAGAAATATATCAAGGCTTCCAAAAGAAAGAATTACGGTTGGTTAGAGAGAAAGGACGGAATCAGGATGAAATCAATTTTATTAATCGGATTGGGCAGATTTGGAAAAAATATTGCAATAAAGCTGAATGAATTGAATCATGAAGTAATGGCAATTGATAAAAGAGAAGAACGGGTGGAAGAGGCACTGCCTTATGTGACAAATGCACAGATCGGAGATAGTATGAATGAAGCCTTTCTTCGCTCTCTGGGAGTGGGTAATTACGATGTGTGTATTGTTACCATAGGAAATGATTTTCAGAGCTCTTTAGAGACTACATCATTGTTAAAAGAACTGGGCGCAAAGAAAGTGGTGTCCAGGGCAGCAAGAGATGTTCAGGCAAAATTCCTTCTTCGAAACGGGGCAGATGAAATCGTTTATCCGGAAAAGCAGCTTGCTACATGGACGGCAATCCGCTATACTTCGGATCATATTTTTGATTATATAGAGCTGGATAATGATTATGCAATTTTTGAAATTGAAGTACCGGATCTATGGATTGGAAAAACTGTGGGTGCGATTAATATCCGGCAAAAATATAACATTAATATCATGGCACTAAAGAGAAACGGGAAAATGGAGCTTACTATTACTCCGGATACTTGTTTTGCATCGGATGATGCACTTTTGGTGTTAGGGAAAAATAAAGACATACAGAAATGTTTTCATATTTAGCAAAATTTTGGCAGGGGTGGTATAATGGAAGCGATTGCGTTGTTATTGGCTTTTCTGGTAATAGGAGGCACAGGTTTTATAATTATGGAGAAACTGGATGCTTTTCTGGAAGGAATCCAAAATCAGCGGGAATACACTCCTGACAGCGGTGAAGAGAATATACAGGCTGTTTATGAAAATCCTGAAGCTGATTTCGGATATCTGCCGGAAAATAGTGATAGAGAAGAGAGATGCCAAAGCCCAAAACATCCGCAGCAGGAGATTTCTGCAAAAGAACCGGAAAAGGGCAGAGGACACTTGAAAATATTTTTTGGATATGCATCAGGAGTAGGAAAGACTTACGCCATGCTGCAGGCAGCCCATGCGGCGAAGCAAAGAGGGATTGATGTGGTCGCCGGGCATGTGGATCCCCATGCCCGGACACAGACCGCTGAGCTTCTTCATGGGTTGGAACAGATCCCAAACCTTGTGATAAAACAGGATGGGACGGTGCAAAAAGAGTTTGATCTGGATGCAGCGATCCGGAGAAATCCCACACTGATTCTTGTGGATGAATTGGCGCACTCAAATGCGCAGGGCTGTCGCCATGCAAAACGCTATCAGGATGTGGAGGAGCTATTGAAAGCAGGAATCGATGTATATACAACGGTCAATGTGCAGCATATTGAAAGCCTGAATGATATGGTGGCTGCAGTAACCGGAATCATGGTCAGTGACAGGGTACCGGATTTTGTCTTTGACAATGCATCTCAGGTGGAACTTATTGATATAGAACCTCAGGAATTGTTGGAGCGGCTGCAGACAGGAAATAAGTGTGACAAACAACCGGTTGAAATGGAGGGAATGGATTTCCAACAGATCAAGAAGCTGACTGCATTGCGGGAAATTGCACTGCGCAGATGTGCAGACCGTATCAATATGCTTTCTGAGGAGGCAAGAATCAAGACCGGCGGTGATTATCATACAGATGAACATATACTGGTCTGCCTGTCACCGGCACCGTCGAATATGAAGATTATCCGTACGGCTGCCCGTATGGCGAAAGCCTTTCGAGGTTCTTTTACTGCTTTATATGTGGAAACCTCAGATTTTGCCCTGATGGATGAGGAAAATAAAAATAGACTCCGAAGCAATATGCGGTTGGCTCAACAGCTGGGGGCAAAAATCGAAACGGTCTACGGAGAAGATGTTCCGTTTCAGATTGCTGAATTTGCCAGATTGTCCGGTGTTTCTAAAATTGTAATCGGAAGAAGTACGGCGACAAAAAAATTTGTTTTTGGTAAACCAACATTGACAGAAAAACTGATTGCGCAGGCTCCGAACCTGGATGTTCATATTATTCCGGACAGTACTTCGGAGATGGTTTACAGGGCAAAGAAAGAGAGCAGGCAATCAGAGCATTTGCTGAATATAAAAGATACCATAAAAAGTATCGGGATGATCCTCATCGCTTCTTTGATTGGCTTTGGTTTCTGGAAACTGGGCATGAGTGAAGCCAATATTATCACGGTATATATTTTGTGCGTACTTATCACATCAGTGATTACCACACATCGGATGTACAGTCTGATTTCTTCCATTATCAGCGTCTTTGTGTTCAATTTCTTATTTACAGAACCAAGGTATACATTACTTGCTTATGAAAAAGATTATCCGGTTACGTTTGTTACTATGTTTGTGGCGGCTTTCTTGACCGGTTCGCTGGCGATTCAGTTGAAAAGGCAGGCAAAACAGGCGGCCCAGTCGGCTTATCGTACAAAAATATTGTTTGATACAAGCCAGCTGTTGGAAGGGATTAAGAAAAGAGAACAGATTATTTCAATAACTGCCACACAGCTGATCAAGCTGCTGGACAGAGATATGGTGATTTATCTTGTGAATGGCGACGCCCTTTCAGAACCTCGATTTTTCTCGATCAATGGAGAAAACTCCGGCGAGAAGTATTTTTCGAATCAAGAACGGACGGTTGCAGAATGGGTAGTAAAGAATAACAAACACGCAGGAGCAACCACAGATACTCTTTCCGATGCCAGATGCCTGTATCTGTCGGTACGGACAAGCAGTGCAGTGTACGGTGTTGTAGGGATTGTGATTGACAAAAAGCCACTGGATTCTTTTGAAAACAGCATCCTGTTGTCTATTCTGGGCGAATGTGCTCTTGCACTGGAAAATGAGAAAAATGCCAGGGAAAAGGCGGAGGCGGCTTTATTGGCACAAAAAGAACAGTTAAGGGCCAATCTGCTCCGTTCGATTTCTCATGATCTGAGAACACCGCTGACATCTATATCCGGTAATGCCAGTAATCTTCTGTCAAATGGAGAAAAGTTTGATACCGAGACTAAGGAACAGTTATATTCGGATATTTACGATGATTCCATGTGGTTGATCAATCTGGTGGAGAATCTTCTCTCCATAACTAAAATAGAGGAGGGTAAACTGAATATCCGTCTGTCCACGGAACTGCTGGATGAAGTCGTTTCGGAGGCATTGCAGCATATCAGCAGAAAAAAGACAGAACATAAGATCTGCTTTCATCCATCAGAGAATTTTATACTGGTAAAAATGGATGCCAGATTGATTATTCAGGTGATTATCAATATCGTGGATAATGCGATCAAATATACTCAACAAGGTTCAACAATACAGATAACAACAGAGAAACAGGAGAATAAGGCAATTGTTCGTATCGCAGATGATGGCCCGGGAATCCCGGACGATATGAAATCTCTTGTATTTGAAATGTTCTACAGTGGGGCCAAAAGTATTGCTGACAGCAGGCGCAGCCTGGGACTTGGATTGTCTCTTTGCAAGTCGATCGTAACGGCACATGGAGGCGAACTGAAACTTACTGATAATATTCCGCACGGTGCGGTATTTACATTTTCATTGCCGACGGAGGAGGTTAATTTGCATGAATAAGACATTGATTTTGGTGGTGGAGGATGATAAGCCGGTTCAGAATCTTATGATAACGACTCTGAAAGCGCATGATTATAGATATCTGACTGCCATGAACGGTGAGACTGCCATTCTTGAGGCTTCTTCTCATAATCCGGATATTATATTGCTTGATTTGGGACTGCCGGATATGGATGGAATGGAAGTAATTAAAAAAATCCGTACCTGGTCCAATGTACCGATTATTGTACTTAGTGCAAGAAGTGAAGATACAGACAAAGTGGAGGCATTGGATGCGGGAGCAGATGATTATCTGACAAAACCGTTTTCTGTGGAAGAACTTTTAGCCAGACTCAGGGTCACTGAGAGACGGCTGGCAGCTGTGCAGGGAGATTCGATAATCTCTTCCGTATTTGTGAATGGGAAACTCCGGATTGAGTATTCTGCCGGATGCGCATATATGGGAGAGGAAGAGCTTCATTTGACACCGATCGAATATAAGCTTTTGTGTCTGCTTTCCAGGAATGTGGGAAAAGTATTGACCCATACATTTATCACGCAAAATATCTGGGGACATAGCTGGGAAAATGATGTAGCTTCATTAAGAGTGTTTATGGCTACACTTCGTAAAAAACTGGAGAAATATTCAGACTCGGTTCAGTATATCCAGACCCATGTGGGAGTGGGATATCGGATGGTCAGAGTGGAATAAAAAAACGGGACATGCAGAGATTTTTATGGATACCTGCTTGTCACGTTTATAATCTGCTGACGATATGCGGATGGTGTCATTTGCATATATTTATGAAAGGTTTTTACAAAATAACTGGCATCCTGGAAACCACATCGAAATCCGATTTCCTTCACGGAGAATGATGAATTGCACAGTAAAGACTGGGCATGCTCAAGACGACATTGCGTCACGTATTCCATCGGGGAAATCTGATAAAAATTTTGAAAACAGCGTCCGGCTTCACTTCGACTGACATCTGCGGCACTGGCAATTTCTGTAACGGTGATTTTTTCACTATAATGAGTCTGAATAAAAGATATCATTTTCTGAAGACGGACTTGTGTGGTGAGTTCATTTTTCTCCGGGGTAATCAGGGGTAATTGCTCTTTGTGTATATTAAGAATCTCAAAGATCCGGCATAAATCCCGTAAAACTTCCATCTCATAACAGGGAGAGGAAGTTTTTTGTTTGGGAAGAAAATCATCCGGATGTTTCTGGTAATATCCGGCAGATCCATATTTGGACAAAAGTGTATAGGTGTGAAACAGTGTTTCAAGTAATTCCTGATGCCAGTCTGTGTCCGAATCAAAAACTATGTACGGAAGAGAGGGTTGGTATAAAATCGGCAGCAGGTATTTATTATAGATCTCGCTTGACCTGGGGGCAATCAGGTCTGCGGAAAATACGATATTGGGACATATGCATTCCGATTCTTTTGTAATCTGGCGGTAACTGTGCAGTTGATTGCCGCTTATCAGGATGGTGTTTCCTTCTGATAATAGCACATGTTTATTTCCTGTTTGTACATCAACGCTGCCACCGGTTACGGAAAAAAACTCTGGTTCTGAATGCCAGTGCAGCGGTACTGTTTGATTGTGCCAGCATGCAAGATCATCGGTATAATACTGAATGGGAAAAGAACTTTTTCCGTGCGGTGTGGTTTCCATGAAGCGGCAATCCAGCGGCAAAACAGGTATATGATCCATTTGAGTACAAAAGCTCCTTTCTGCAATCTGGGTAAATAATACCATAAAATGGGAGAAAAATCCATGGATTTATAAAAAAACCAGTGGTATATTTACATGGAATGAAAAGCTGACAGGATTTTTTCATGATGGAAAGGGAGAGCATATATGACTACTATATTACTTGTGATTATTTATATTTGCTATATCGGGCTGGGAATACCGGATTCTCTTTTAGGAACCGCATGGCCGGCAATTTACAGTGAATTTGATTTTCCTGTTTCTTATGTAAGTATAGTATCAATGCTTGTCTCAGGCGGTACGGTGGTATCCAGTCTTCTGAGTGTAAGATTGATAGCCAGACTGGGGACGGGAAAGATCACGGCAATCAGTACAAGTCTGACTGCGATTGCATTGTTGGGTTTTTCTTTTACGAACAGCTTTCCGTGGCTGTGTCTGTGCGCGATTCCGTTGGGCATCGGAGCCGGATCAATCGACAATGCACTGAATAACTATGTGGCATTACATTATAACTCCATGCAGATGAGCTTTTTACATTGCTTTTACGGTATCGGGGTTTCTCTCAGCCCTTATTTGATGTCCCTTGCTTTATCTGACAGCATGAACTGGAGAAAAGGTTACAGAACCGTCTTTTTTATTCAGACAGCAATAGCGATTCTTTCGATACTAAGCCTGCCATTGTGGAAGGAAACAGCCACACAGAAAATGAAAGAGGAGAAACCGATGAAGGTTTTGTCCTTTGGAGAAATGCTTCGTAATAAAACAGTACTTGCATCATGTTGGGTGTTTGTAGGTATAAGTGGACTTGAATCTACTTGTCTGATCTGGGGAAGCACTTTTCTGGTTGAGACCAAAGGTCTGGCAGCAGATATGGCAGCAAAAATGATTACTTTTTATTTTGCCGGTTTAGCCATTGGAAGACTGTTGTCCGGTCTTCTTACAGTACGAATTTCCGAATGGAAAATTATAAGGGCGGCACAGATTACAATTTTATTGGCGCTTGTCCTTTTGATGCTGCCGACAAATTTTATCGTTGCGGTACTGGGATTGTTTATGATTGGTCTGGGAAATGGTCCTGTTTTTCCGAATATGACGTACCTGACACCACTTTTGTTTGGTGGAGAAGTCTCCCAGTCGATCATAGGGATGCAGATGGCATTTTCGTATCTCAGTATTATGCTGACGCCGATTTTGTTCGGTGGGATTGCTCAGACAATAGGAACTAGGTGTTTTGTGCCGTTTCTTGTAGTCGTGTATATTATTATGTCATTTGCCATACATGCAGTCGGAAATTCTATGAATTCTGATAGATGATAGCTTTTTTTGAACCATTTCCTCTGAAAGTACATATCTTATTATCATGAATTATATCAGGGAGGTCATGATGAAAAAGAAACTGACAGCAATCGGTCTGGCAGCAGTTCTGGCATGTACGGGATTTGCAGGCTGCGGAAATGAGACGGAAAAAGGAAATGAGACACTGGAAAAAGTAATACTGAATGAGGTGGCACATTCTATATTTTATGCCCCTCAGTATGTTGCTATCGAAAATGGATATTTTGAAAAAGAAGGCATTGATCTGGAATTAGTAACCGGATATGGTGCCGATAAAACTATGGCTGCTGTCATATCCGGTGATGCGCAGATTGGATTTATGGGGGCAGAAGCTTCTGTTTATGCATATCTGGAAGGTGCAAATGACCCGGTGGTAAATTTCGCACAGGGAACGCAGAGAGCCGGCAACTTCCTGGTGGCCAGAGAAGAGATGCCTGATTTCCAATGGAGTGATCTGAAAGGCAAAAACATATTGGGTGGGCGAAAAGGTGGTATGCCGGAGATGGTTTTTGAATATATTCTGAAACAGAATGGTCTTGATCCGTCTGTTGATATGAATATCAACCAGAGTATAGATTTTGGTTCCACTGCAGCGGCATTTTCAGGCGGACAGGGTGACTTTACCATAGAGTTTGAACCATCAGCCACTGCGCTTGAACAGGAAGGGGTGGGCTATGTTGTCGCCTCCTGTGGTGTGGATTCCGGTTATGTGCCCTATACTTCTTACAGTGCAAAAACCAGTTATATAGAAAAACATCCCGACATCATTCAGAAATTTACCAACGCACTGCAAAAAGGTTTGGATTATGTAAATAGTCATTCTCCGGAAGAGATTGCTAAAGTGATCAAACCGCAGTTTGAGGAAAATGATCTGGAGACAGTCACTGCAATTGTGAAAAGATATCAGGAACAGGATACCTGGAAAGAGAATCTGGTATTTGAAAAATCAGGATTTGAACTTTTACAGGATATTTTGGAAAGTGCGGGAGAGTTGGAGAAGAGAGCAGATTATGAGAAACTGGTTACGACCAAATATGCCGAAAAAGCCATGAAAAAATAAATAGTTGCAAATAAGTATTGCGAATCAGAGGACGGTCAGCAGCCGTCCTCTTAACATGTCTTTACTTCATTTCATATTGCAGCATTTCATAATGCAGAGTACAGCCTTCATAGATTTCCATGGGCAGGAGTGCTCTTGCTACAAGTTTTGGCTCATCATCCGCCTGATCAATCCTCTGCAGATGTGCATAATCGCCGTCGATGGAGATTACCTTATAATCGCATGTAAGCAAATCAATCACCTCAATTTCATATATTTTCTCCAGTATATCAAAATTTTCTCGTAAATGCATCCACTTGGTGTTATAATTAGCAGAATAAATTGTTTCTTTTATAGAAAGACAGGGAGTGAGAAATTGAATATTAAGCAGATATATACAGGTTTTTTCGTCCTGGGAATTTCGGCAGTTCTTTCTTTGTCATCGGTACCGGTGCAGGCGGCGGAATGGACGAAGACAGATTATGGATGGAAATACCAGGAAGACGATGGAATTTATGCCGAGTGGCAATGGAAACAAGTAGATAAAAAATGGTATTATTTTGACGATCGTGGTTACTGTGTAAGCGGATGGCAAAAGATTGATGATGGCTGGTATTATTTTAATGAGAATGGTCAAATGGCGGCCAGTCAGTGGATAAAGGATTATTATGTGGGGACGGATGGAAGAATGCTGGCCGGTACCTGGGTGGGAAATATCTGGGTGGACGAGGAAGGAAAAAAAGATACTTCCATTCAGAAAGAAAAGACGATTCCACTGAAAAGTATAACACTTAACAAGGAATCCATTTCTCTGCTGGCAGGTGAAACAGCGAATCTGGTGACAGCTTGTCAGCCGGAAGATACAACCCGGTGGAAAGCGGTCCGATGGACTAGTTCCAATCCACAGGTGGCGGAAGTGTTTCGCGGAAAGATTACGGCTGTAGGAGAAGGTACAGCACAGATTACAGCAAAGTTGGGAGATGCGGAAGCAGTATGTATGGTAACCGTGAAAGAAAGTGATGTGTGCAAAACAGCGTTGTCACTTCTGGATGCACAGTATATCTGGGGCGGTAACGGACCGGCTGACGGAGGTGTGGATTGTTCCGGACTTTTAATGTATGCTTATACACAGAATGGATATGATTTTGGTGCGGATCTGAATGCCAACAATTTTGCTCTGCATGGACAGGAAATCACCAGAGAAGAACTTCAGCCGGGTGATGCAATCTGTTGCTGTTATAACGGTGAACGATATCAGCATATTCTGCTATATATTGGTAATGATATGGTGGTGGCGTCAGAGTGCGGTGGTCCGCAGGTCTGTACTGCAGGGTTGAGTTGTGATCAGCATGTAAAAGGAACACAGTGCAATTGTCGGACCTGGAAACGTCCATTAAATGAAAATGATTTGGTAAACGCGAAATTCGTACGAATGGACGGATATAAAAAAGGATAAATGAAGAGGAAAAGGACAGGTGAGAATCAAATGAAGATTGGATTTATTGGTTGTGGAAATATGGCATCTGCCATGATTGGGGGGATTGTGAAAAATAAGGTGGCGGCGCCGGAAGAGCTGTTGGCATCGGCAAAAACCAGGGAAAGCAGGGAGAGAGCCGAAAAAGAGTTGGGAATCCGTCTGACTGCTTCAAACAGCGAAGTGGCTGCTTTTGCAGATGTTCTGGTTCTGGCTGTAAAACCTTTTTATTATGAAGAAGTGATTGCGGAGATCAAAGACAGTGTGAAAGAAGATGCGGTCATTGTCTCAATCACTCCCGGCAAAAAGCTGGACTGGTTGGAAGAACAGTTTGGAAAACCGACAAAAATTGTGCGTACCATGCCAAATACACCGGCTCTTGTGGGAGAAGGAATGAGTTGTGTCTGTGGCAATTCAAGAACAACGCAGGAAGATATTGATCGAGTGTGCCGGATCTTCTCTGGGTTTGGAAAGTCAGAGATTGTGACAGAAGAGATGATTGATGTGGTAGTAGGAGTGAGCGGAAGTTCTCCGGCCTATGTGTTTATGTTTATAGAAGCTATGGCAGATGCGGCAGTTGCGGATGGGATGCCCAGAGCCCAGGCATATCGTTTTGCGGCCCAGGCAGTATTGGGAAGTGCGAAGATGGTTCTGGAGACAGGAAAGCATCCCGGTGAACTGAAAGATATGGTCTGTTCTCCAAAAGGGACGACGATCGAAGCGGTCCGTGTACTGGAAGAAAAAGGATTCCGCAGTGCCGTGTTTGAAGCAGTGAAAGCATGTGTGAAAAAAACAAGAGAGGTTTAAGCGAATAATAATATTTGGAAGAAAGAGGGTATAGAAATGAGTAAAGTATGTGTTTTTCTGGCAGATGGTTTTGAAGAAATTGAGGGATTGACGGTTGTGGATCTTCTTCGCCGTGCAGGGGAAGAAGTAGTGACGGTTTCTATCATGGGAAGAAAAGAGATTATGGGTTCTCACAAAATTCAAGTGATGGCCGACGAGCTATTTGAAACGATGGATTTTGCGCAGGCAAAGCTTTTGGTACTTCCCGGTGGAATGCCGGGTACAAAGTATCTGGGAGCCTATCAACCGCTTACAGATCTTTTGTGCTCCTGGAATCAGGATGGAAAATTATTGGGAGCGATCTGTGCTGCCCCCAGTGTGTTTGGAGATCTGGGATTTTTAAAAGGAAAAGAGGCAGTATGTTATCCGGGATTTGAGGAAAGACTTGTGGGGGCATCGATTGGAAAAGGTGCAGTGGCTGTATCAGGCAATATAATCACCAGCCGGGGGCTGGGAACAGCGATTGACTTTGCGGCGGCACTGATCGAACGTCTTCAAAGTACCGAAAAAGCGGAAGAAATCAAAAAATCCATCATTTATGGGCTTTTTCAATAAAAAATGCTGGTGTTTTTCCAGGGCTTGTGTTATACTACAAAAATGTATGAGTATGGAAGAGTATATCAGATTGGCGTAATCTTGCCGAATACTGTATTTGAAGAATAATTTCCATAAAAGATAAAGGAGGAGCTACAGTAATGAGCGTAACAGTAGAAAAACTGGAGAAGAACATGGCGAAACTTACAATTGAAGTTTCTGCAGAAGATCTTGAGAAGGCACTTCAGGGTGCATACCTGAAACAGAAAAACAGAATCAACATTCCGGGCTTCCGTAAAGGAAAAGCTCCTAGAGCTATGATTGAAAAAATGTATGGTGCAGGTATCTTCTATGAAGATGCAGCAAATGCACTGATTCCGGAAGCATATTCCAAAGCACTGGATGAATGTGGTGAAACAATCGTTTCTCAGCCTTCGATTGATGTAGTTCAGCTTGAAAAAGGTAAACCATTCATTTTCACAGCAGAAGTTGCTCTGAAGCCGGAAGTAACTCTGGGTGAGTACAAAGGACTGGAAGTTCCGAAGGGTGAACTGGAAGTAACAGACGAAGAAATCGCAGGTGAACTGAAGAGAGAACAGGAAAATAACTCCAGAACCATCGATGTAGATGCCAGAGCAGTTGCTGACGGTGATAAAGTAACTCTTGATTTTGAAGGATTTGTTGACGGAGAAGCTTTTGAAGGCGGAAAAGGAACAGATTATCCTCTGACCATCGGTTCCGGTGCATTTATCCCGGGATTTGAAGAACAGCTGGTAGGCGCTGAGATTGGAAAAGAGATGGAAGTAAACGTTACTTTCCCGGAAGATTATCAGGCTAAAGATCTGGCTGGCAAACCAGCAGTATTCAAATGCACAGTTAAGAAAATTGAAGTAAAAGAACTGCCTGAACTGGATGACGAATTCGCAAAAGATGTTTCCGAATTCGACACTCTGGATGAGTACAAAGCAGATATTAAGAAGAATCTGGAAGAGAAAAAAGCAGATGCTGCAAAACAGGCAAAAGAAGATGCAGCTGTTGAAGCCGCAATCGCAAATGCTACTATGGAGATTCCGGATGCTATGATCGACAGCCAGGTAAACCAGATGATTGATGATTTCGCAAGAAGAATTCAGTCTCAGGGACTTACTATGGAGCAGTATATGCAGTTTACAGGAACCACACCGGCTACTCTGCATGAGCAGATGAAACCGCAGGCTCTGAAGAGAATCCAGAGCAGACTGGTTCTGGAAAAGATTGCAGAAGCAGAAGATATTCAGATTTCGGATGAAAAACTGGATGAAGAGATCAGCAAGATGGCTGAAATGTACAAGATGGAAGTTGAAAAACTGAAAGAAGTACTGGGCGATGCAGAGAAAGAACAGATGAAGAAAGATATGGCTGTTCAGGAAGCAGTAACTCTGATCACAGAAGCAGCAGTTGAAGTTGAAAAAACAGAAGAGTAATTTTAAGTATTGATACAGGATTACCGGTAGTAAGAAGATAGAAGGAAGGCTTGCATATGAGTTTAGTACCTTACGTCATTGAACAGACAAGCAGAGGCGAGAGAAATTATGATATTTACTCCCGTCTTCTGAAGGATCGTATCATTTTTCTCGGGGAAGAAGTAACTGATGTCAGTGCCAATCTGGTGACGGCACAGCTTCTGTTCCTGGAATCGGAAGATCCGGGAAAAGATATTCAGTTGTATATCAACAGCCCGGGAGGTTCTGTGTCAGCCGGCATGATGATTTATGACACAATGCAGTATATTAAGTGTGATGTGTCAACCATCTGTATGGGACTGGCTGCCAGTATGGGCGCTTTCCTGCTGGCGGGAGGAACCAAAGGCAAACGCTTTGCCCTT
This sequence comes from Oliverpabstia sp., assembly GCA_051888835.1. Taxonomy (GTDB): domain Bacteria; phylum Bacillota; class Clostridia; order Lachnospirales; family Lachnospiraceae; genus Oliverpabstia. The sequence continues at coordinate 60,573 of JBJFCH010000082.1, forward strand.
CCAAATGCAGAGATTATGATACATCAGCCATCCGGTGGTGCAAAAGGACAGGCTACAGAGATTCAGATCGTGGCGGAGCAGATTCTGAAAACCAAACACAGACTGAATTCTATTCTGGCAGCCAATACAGGACAGCCGCTGGAAAAGATCGCCCAGGATACCGAGCGCGATAACTATATGACAGCTGAAGAAGCGATGGCATATGGACTGATTGACAGGGTGATTACCAACAGATAAAGTAAGTAGAACAGGAGGGGGTTGCCGGTGGCAGCGCCCTCCTGTTATGACGTATAAAAATGTTCAACAGAGCATTTTGCAGGATAGTATCTAGAAAGGAATTGTATAATTATGGCATTGAAAAACGGGGAACCCAGGATTCGCTGCTCTTTCTGCGGAAAGACAGAAGGACAGGTACGCAAATTGATTGCGGGACCGGACGGAGCCTTTATTTGTGATGAATGTGTAGGAATCTGTTCAGAGATTATCGATGAAGAGTTTGCCGATGATTACAGAATGGATGAAGACATTAATCTGATGACACCGAAAGAAATGAAAGAATTTCTGGATGATTATGTAATTGGGCAGGATGAGGCAAAAAAGGTTCTTTCTGTGGCTGTATATAACCATTACAAAAGAATTCTGTCTGCACAGAAGAATGATGTGGAATTACAGAAGAGTAATATACTGATGCTTGGACCAACAGGTTCGGGGAAAACTTATCTGGCACAGAATCTTGCAAGAATGCTGAATGTGCCATTTGCAATTGCAGATGCCACCACATTGACGGAAGCGGGCTATGTGGGGGAAGATGTGGAAAATATCCTTCTGAAGCTGATTCAGGCTTCCGATTATGATATTGATCGGGCACAGCATGGAATTATCTATATTGATGAGATTGATAAAATTACAAGAAAATCTGAGAATGCATCTATTACGCGTGATGTATCCGGAGAGGGTGTACAGCAGGCGCTTTTAAAGATTATTGAGGGGACAGTTGCATCTGTTCCTCCTCATGGAGGAAGAAAGCATCCGCAGCAGGAATTTATCCAGATCGATACATCGGATATTCTGTTTATCTGCGGAGGGGCTTTTGAAGGTCTGGAAAAAATCATAGAAACTCGTATGGATACGAAAACAATAGGGTTTAATGGGTCCCTTGGTCTGAAACATGAGAAAAATGTGGGAGAGATTCTGAAGGAAGTAATGCCTCAGGACTTTATCAAATTTGGTCTGATTCCGGAGTTTATCGGGCGTGTTCCGGTGGTTGTTTCACTGGATGCATTGGATGAGGAAGCGATGGTGCGTATCCTGAAAGAGCCGAAGAATTCGCTGGTAAAACAATATCAGACGCTCATGGAGATGGATGGGGTAGAACTGGAATTTGAAGAGGAAGCTCTGCGCGAAGTTGCCAAGATTGCTATGGAGCGTAAGACAGGAGCCAGAGGACTTCGTTCTGTGATCGAGAGAACCATGACGGATGTTATGTATGAGTCTCCGTCTGATCAGACAATCCAGAAATGTGTGATTACAAAAGATGCGGTGACAGGAAAAGAAGGTCCTGTAGTAACACATGGAGAAAGTAAAGTCTCCAGAAGAAGAAGTTCTTCGAAACGGGCAGGAAGACCGGAAACCGCCTGACAGGGAGGAAATAGATGAACAATACGATAAAAGTGATGCCTGCTATTGCACTTCGCGGAACAACAATTTTGCCGGACATGATCGTCCATTTTGATATCAGCAGAGAGAAATCCGTCAAAGCAGTGGAAGAGGCTATGACTCAGGATCAGAAAATCTTTTTGGTTACCCAGAAGGATCCGAAGGTGGAGGAGCCGACTATAGATGATCTGTACAAAATCGGTACAGTTGCCATGGTAAAACAGGTTGTCAAGATGCCGAAAGGTGTTTTGAGGGTTCTGGTAGAAGGTCTGGAGCGGGCGGAGCTTGTGGAACTGGAAGAAGAGATAGCGTATCTGGAAGCAGAAGTTGCCGGATTTGAGACGGAAGAACAGGTTCTTCCGGATAATCTGAAAGAGGCGATGGTTCGCAGTATCAAAGATATTTTTCTGGTGTATTGCAAGGAAAATCAGAAGATCAGCAAAGAACTTGCCAATCAGATCCTTGATATCGAAGAGATAGGGCATCTGGTAGATCAGATCTGTATCAATCTTCCGCTCGGTTTTGAGCAGAGACAGCAGCTTCTGGAGGCTGTTTCTCTGAATGACCGTTATGAGCTTCTGGGTGTGATCATGAGTAATGAAATTGAAATCATGCGGCTGCGCACAGAAATTCAAAATAAAGTCAAAGAACGGATTGATAAGAATCAGCGAGAATACATTCTCAGAGAACAACTAAAGCTCATCAGGGAAGAATTGGGTGAAGATGATACGGTTTCGGAAGCAGATCATTTCCGGCAGCAGGCGGAAGAATTGAAAGCTTCCGAAGAAGTCAAGGATAAGATTTTAAAGGAAATCAAAAGGTTCAAGAGTCTTGGATACAATAATTCTGAGAGTAGTGTGTCAAGAGGATATATTGATACTCTGCTTAAACTTCCATGGGATAAAGCATCCCGGGATAATAATAATTTGAATAAAGCAAAAGAGATTCTGGAAGCAGATCATTACGGGCTGGAAAAGGTGAAAGAGAGAGTGCTGGAATTTCTGGCAGTGCGGACGCTGACCAAAAAAGGAAGCAGTCCGATCCTTTGCCTGGTGGGACCGCCGGGAACCGGTAAAACTTCTATTGCTCGTTCGGTGGCCAGGGCTTTAAATAAAAGATATGTGAGAGTCTGCCTGGGAGGTGTCAGAGATGAGGCTGAGATTCGCGGACATCGTCGGACCTATGTAGGTGCTATGCCAGGACGTATCGCCGCCGGGCTGATACAGGCAGGCGTTAAAAATCCTCTGATGCTCCTGGATGAGATCGATAAGGTCAGCAGTGATTATAAAGGGGACACTTCATCTGCTCTTCTGGAGGTGCTGGATTCGGAGCAGAATAAAAAGTTCACGGATCATTATGTGGAACTTCCTATTGATTTATCGGAAGTATTATTTATTGCTACTGCCAATGATCCTCAGAGTATTCCAAGACCATTGATGGACCGTATGGAAGTGATTGAGATTTCCAGTTACACGGAAAATGAAAAAGAACATATTGCCAGAGAGCATCTGATTTCCAAACAAATGAAAGCAAATGGGCTGAAAGAAGATCAGCTTTCGATCACTGATGAGGCGCTGCGTCTGATGATATCCGGTTATACGCGGGAAGCAGGTGTCAGGAATCTGGAGAGAAAATTAGGAGAAATCTGCCGGAAGACTGCCCGGAGAATTCTTCAGGATAAGCAGAAACAGGTGGAAGTGACAAAAGAGAATCTGGAAGAATTTCTTGGAAAATCCAGATACAATTATCAGAAAGTAAATGAAAAAGATGAGGTAGGTATTGTCCGGGGGCTGGCATGGACCAGTGTAGGAGGCGATACACTTCAGATTGAAGTCAATCTGATGCCGGGAAAAGGAGAATTTCTTCTGACCGGTCAGTTGGGAGATGTAATGAAAGAGTCTGCACAGGCGGGAATCAGTTATATTCGTTCTGTGGCAGATACGTATGGAATTGATGCGGAATTTTTCAAAAAGCATGATCTCCATATCCATATTCCGGAAGGTGCAGTGCCGAAAGATGGACCTTCCGCAGGAATCACTATGGCGACAGCCATGCTTTCTGCCATTACCGGGCGTGCAGTGAAAGCAAATCTGGCTATGACAGGTGAGATTACCCTGAGAGGAAGAGTGCTGCCGATCGGAGGGCTGAAAGAAAAATTACTTGCTGCAAAAACAGCGGGTATCACAAATGTACTGGTGCCGGCTCAAAATAAACCGGATGTGGAAGAAATTGACAGCGAAATCACGGACGGGCTTCGGATCGTAGTTGTTGAGAGCATGGAAGATGTGTTAAAAGAGGCACTGGCAGACTGAGTTTGTCGGTGATGATAAACGAAAACCTTAAAACAGCAGGAGGACATTATGGTCATAAAAAACGTATCACTGGATATTGTCTGCGGTATCACCAGCAAGCTTCCCAAAACAGGACGGCCGGAAGTGGCATTTGCAGGGAAGTCCAATGTGGGAAAATCATCTCTGATTAACGCTTTGATGAACAGGAAGTCACTTGCCCGCACCAGTGCGGCTCCGGGAAAAACTCAGACGATTAATTTTTATAATGTGAATGAAGAGATTTATCTGGTAGATCTTCCCGGATATGGTTATGCCAGAGCTTCAGAAGAAATTAAGGCAAAATGGGGAAAGATGATTGAAGATTATCTTCATCAGTCCAAAGAGATCCGTGCGGTTTTTTTATTGATTGATATTCGCCATGATCCGACGGAAAATGACAAAATCATGTACCGGTGGATTCTGGATCACGGATATGAGCCGATCATCATAGCAACAAAACTGGATAAAATCAAAAGAAGCCAGGTTCAGAAACAACTAAAAGCAATACGTCAGGGGCTGCAGGTGGTTACCGGAACTATGATGATTCCGTTTTCAGCGCAGACAAAACAGGGACGAGAAGAGATCTGGGAAATCATTGATCAGCTGACAGGATTTGCAGAAGAACCGGAACCAGACAGCACTGGAAAAAGTGAAATGGATGGAGAGATAAAGTAAAATGGAAACTTCTGTGAAAAATGGGCAGTCGTCCATTCTTGCAAAAAGTATTGTGGTGTGTGGAATCGCTTTGCTCTGCACATTCTTATGGGGAAGTGCATTTCCAAGCATTAAAGTAGGATACCGATTGTTTTCTATAGCAGACAGTGATACAGCAAGTCAGATGTTGTTTGCAGGATATCGGTTTACTTTAGCCGGAATCCTGACCCTGATTATTGGATGGGTCAGTAACCGGAGCTTTCCGGTTCCAAAAAAGCAGATTCGGAAAAATATATTGATTCTGGGACTTTTACAGACTACATTTCAGTATTTGTTTTTCTATATAGGACTTTCTCATACGGAAGGTTCCAAGGGTTCTATCATTACGGCATCAAATTACTTTTTTGCTATTGTGATGGCGCATTTCTGGTTTACGAAAAAGAGGGGATATTCCGGTGAAGACCGAATGAATCTACGGAAAACCATAGGTTGTCTTCTGGGACTTTCGGGAGTTGTACTGGTGAATTTTACGGCAACCGGTTTCGACGGAAGCTTTACTCTGACAGGGGAAGGATGCATGATTGCCAGTAGTCTGGTGGCGGCGGTTGCATCTGTATATGTAAAAACTTTTGCAGCAGAGGATAACACCTTTACCATTACAGGATGGCAGTTTTTGTTTGGAGGTTTGATTCTGGCGGCAATAGGATTTCTTTCAGGGGGAAGTGTTCATGGATTTACCTTAAAAAGCAGTGTTTTATTGCTTTATATGGCGGTTATATCCAGTGTCGCCTTCTCTTTGTGGACACTGCTTCTCACTTATAATCCTGTGGGCAAGGTTGCTATTTATGGATTTACCAACCCGATTTTCGGCGTACTTCTGTCAGGATTGATTCTTGGTGAAAATGCATTTACACTGAAAAATCTGATTGCTTTGCTTTGTGTATGTGCGGGAATTTTGACGGTAAATCTGAGGATTAAGGCAAAAAGTGTGGAAAACTGAGGTAATTTCCTTGTAATGTGTGGAAAAATCAGATACAATAGGGCTTGACATTTGGGATTATCCCCGATGTCAGGCTCTTTTTGACATATAGGCGTGTTGATGGCCTATATTTGATGGTATAGATTTTGAAAGAACAGGTGAGCAGATGGGAATTATTAAAGCGGCAAAGCTTGCTTACGATTATTTGAGATATGGAGAAGAGGGAGAAGAACCGGAGGTAAACCGGGCAATTGATGATGTGGATTTGGAGATTGAGGAGGGACAGTTTATTGCTATCCTGGGGCATAACGGAAGCGGGAAGTCTACACTTGCCAAACACATCAATGGTCTCTTGGTTCCTTCTGAAGGAACGTTGTGGGTAGATCATATGGATACCTCTTCTCTTGATGATATATGGAAAATCCGGCAGAAGGCAGGAATGGTATTTCAAAATCCGGACAATCAGATTATTGGTACTGTAGTGGAGGAGGATGTGGGTTTTGGACCGGAAAATCTCGGAGTGCCCACGGATGAAATCTGGCGTCGTGTAGATGAAAGTCTGGCGGCAGTAGGGATGACAGCTTACCGTCATCAATCTCCGAATAAGTTGTCCGGTGGGCAGAAGCAGAGAGTAGCAATCGCCGGAGTAATGGCCATGCGTCCAAAGTGTATTGTACTGGATGAGCCTACAGCCATGCTGGATCCGAACGGAAGAAAAGAAGTATTAAAAGCAGTTCGTGAATTGAATCAGAAAGAAAAAGTGACGGTTATTCTAATCACTCACTATATGGAAGAGGTCGTATTCGCTGACGATGTGTATGTAATGGACAGCGGTCATGTGGTGATGCACGGAATTCCGCGTGATATTTTCTCACGCGTGGATGAATTGAAAAAATATCGGTTAGATGTGCCACAGGTGACATTGCTTGCACATGAATTGCGTAAGTGTGGACTTGCGATTCCGGAGGGGATTCTTACGATTCCGGAGCTGGTGGATGCATTGGGGCAGGAGAACCTGAGAGTTCCTGTAAATTGGGAAAAAATAGAGATTAATGATAATTCCGCAGTTGATAATATATATTGGAAAAAGACAGATGATCAGCCGAAAAGTGGTGCTCAATCCATTCGGATGGAACATGTGTATTATACTTACAGTCCTGGGACTGCCTATGAAATGCATGCACTGAAGGATGTGAGCCTGGAAATTCCACAGGGACAGTTTGTGGGGATTATCGGACATACGGGGAGCGGAAAGTCCACACTGATTCAGCATTTTAACGGCTTAGTACGTCCTTCCCAGGGGCATATTTATTTTGAAGGTCAGGATATCTGGGCAGAACAATTTCCTCTCCGGGGGTTGAGAAGTCAGGTGGGACTGGTATTTCAGTATCCGGAGCATCAGCTGTTTGAGACTGATGTACTGACAGATGTATGTTTTGGACCTAAAAATCAGAATCTTACACAGGAAGAATGCGAAGAACGTGCAAAAGAAGCACTGAAGCATGTGGGTCTGGATGAAAGTTTTTATGCGAAATCTCCCTTTGAATTGTCAGGAGGACAGAAAAGAAGAGTGGCGATTGCAGGTGTGCTGGCCATGAATCCGAAAGTACTCATATTGGATGAGCCTACGGCCGGACTGGATCCACAGGGTAGAGATGAGATACTGGATCAGATTGCAAGCCTGCATGAAACAAGAGGAATCACGATCATTCTGGTTTCACACAGCATGGAAGACATTGCAAAATATGTGGATCGAATTATTGTAATGAACCATGGAGAAAAGGCATATGACGATGCTCCGAAGAAAGTGTTTTCTCATTATAAAGAACTGGAAAAAATCGGTCTGGCTGCGCCTCAGATTACTTATATTATGCATGCACTGGCGGATAAAGGTATGGAAGTGGATACCAGTGCTACTACTGTTGAAGAAGCAAGAGTGATCATCATGAGAGCGTTAGAGAAAAGAGGTGCCTTATGATTCGAGATATTACGATAGGTCAGTATTATCCGGCGGACTCCATACTGCATCGACTGGATCCACGGGTAAAGTTTGTCGGAACTATGGTATATATAGTGTCATTGTTTGTTTTTTCCTCCTGGATTGGCTATGTGGTTGCGGCACTTTCTTTGATCGCAATGATTATTATTTCGAAAGTTCCTTTTAAGTTCATGGTAAAAGGATTGAAGCCTGTTATGATGCTGCTTTTGATTACCATGTTTTTCAATCTGATTTTTACACCGGGAGAGGTGATCTGGTCTTTCTGGATCATTAAGATTACAAAAGAAGGAATCCGTATGTCTCTGAAAATGGGAGTGCGTTTGGTATTCTTGATTATCGGAGCCTCATTGATGACTTTGACTACAACACCGAACCAGCTGACGGACGGATTGGAACGTCTGATGCGTCCGCTGAATAAAATTCACGTACCGGTTCATGAGATTGCTATGATGATGTCGATCGCCCTGCGTTTTATCCCGATTCTTCTGGAAGAGACGGATAAAATTATGAAAGCGCAGATGGCAAGAGGAGCGGATTTTGAGAGTGGCGGGCTGGTACAGAAGGTGAAGAATATGGTACCCCTTCTGGTACCGCTGTTTGTTTCTGCATTTCGTCGTGCCAATGATCTTGCTATGGCGATGGAAGCAAGATGTTATCATGGCGGTGATGGAAGAACACAGATGAAACCACTGATTTATGCAAGAAGAGATTATGTGGCTTATCTGGTGATGTTTGGATATCTTGCCGTGAGTATTGTGTTTAGAATTGTGGGAATTTAGGAGAGCAGCATGAAACGGGTAAAATTGACAGTGGCCTATGACGGGACTAACTACTGTGGATGGCAAATACAGCCCAATGGGCTGTCTGTGCAGGAGGTACTGAACCGATACTTAAGCGAGTTGTTGGGAGAAACGATCTCTACTATTGGAGCCAGTCGGACGGATGCAGGTGTGCATGCACTGGGAAATGTGGCGGTATTTGATACCAATGCCCGGATGCCGGCAGATAAAATCTCCTTTGCACTGAATACTCGGCTGCCGGAGGATATTCGCATTCAGGATTCCCGGGAAGTACCCTCTGATTTTCATCCCAGATTTCAGAAAACAATAAAAACATATGAGTACAAAATATATAACCGCAGATTTCCGGATCCTACCAAACGGCTATATACGTATTTTTATTATTATCCGCTTGATGTGGAAAAAATGCGGGAAGGCGCTTCCTATCTTATAGGGGAGCATGACTTTAAAAGCTTTTCTACTTACAAGCCTGAGGTGGAGAGTACGGTTCGTACCATTTATTCTCTGACTGTGAATCGTTCAGAAGATGATGTGATAACCATACGGATCCAGGGAAATGGATTTTTATATAATATGGTCAGAATCATAGCCGGTACGTTGATTCGTGTGGGCGGTGGTTACTATCCGCCGGAACATGTGAAGGCAATACTGGAAGGAAAAAACCGTGAGCTTGCCGGTGAGACGGCAAGACCGGAAGGATTGACTCTGGTGGCAATCCATTATCCGGAAACGGAGTGGAAAGACACCGAAGAAAATGTGGATAATGCAATCCAAAATAGCGGCATCGTGTGGAAAAAACATGAAAAATCAACCGAAAATATAGAAAAAACAGTTGACACACACGGGTCAGTATAATATAATATCTCAATGTGACGTAGTGCGAAAATGCCTTACCAAAGCCCCGGAAAAGGTATTTTACATTATAGATAATTACAGTTAAAAGTTTGAATAACAGGAGGGAAATCCATGAACAGTTTTATGGCTAATCCAGATAAGATTGAAAGAAAATGGTATGTAGTAGACGCTGAAGGCTGTACATTAGGCCGTTTGGCTTCCAATGTAGCAAGTGTTTTAAGAGGAAAAAACAAACCAGTTTTCACTCCTCATGTAGATACAGGTGATTACGTAATCGTAATCAATGCTGATAAAGTAAAAGTAACCGGAAAAAAACTGGATCAGAAAGTTTATTACAACCACTCTGATTATGTTGGTGGTATGAGAGAAACTACTCTGAGAGAGATGATGGCTAAAAAACCTGAAAAAGTTATTGAGCTTGCAGTAAAAGGTATGCTGCCAAAGGGACCTCTGGGAAGACAGATGATCAAAAAACTTCACGTATACGCTGGTGCTGAACATGCTCATGCAGCTCAGAAACCGGAAGTATTAACATTTTAATGAGGAGGTAAAGAACATTGGCTAATACAAGATTCTACGGAACAGGAAGAAGAAAAAAATCTATCGCAAGAGTTTATCTGACACCAGGTACAGGTAAAATCACAATCAATAAAAGAGATATCGATGAGTATTTCGGTCTGGAAACTCTGAAAGTAGTAGTTCGTCAGCCGCTGGTAGCAACTGACACAGTTGATAAATTTGATGTTCTGGTAAATGTTCACGGTGGTGGATTTACAGGACAGGCTGGAGCAATCCGTCATGGTATTTCCCGTGCTCTTCTGCAGGCAGACGCTGAGTACAGACCGGTTCTGAAGAAAGCTGGTTACCTGACTCGTGACCCGAGAATGAAAGAACGTAAGAAATACGGTCTCAAAGCAGCCCGTCGCGCACCTCAGTTCTCCAAGAGATAATTGGTCGCGTTTTTACAATCAAAAAGGCTCAAAAACCCCGGAAAAT
>JBJFCH010000083.1:0-2440 GCA_051888835.1 Oliverpabstia sp.
TTCCTGTTCGTAGATATGTTTGATACAATCGGAACGGTAATCGGTATTGCAGATAAAGCAGATCTTCTGGACGAAAACGGAGAACTTCCGAGAGTTGGCCGTGTCCTTATGGCAGATGCGATCGGTACAGTAGCCGGTTCTATGCTGGGTACTTCTACAATCACCAGTTTTGTAGAATCCAGTGCCGGTGTTGCTGAAGGCGGAAAAACAGGTCTGACAGCTCTGACAACAGGTGTTATGTTTATCGTAGCTCTGTTCCTGTCCCCGATTTTCCTGGCAATCCCAAGTTTTGCTACTGCACCTGCACTGATCGTAGTTGGTTTCTTCATGGCTTCTTCCATTAAGAAATTAAACTTTGACGGAGACGTTGCAGACGCTGTCGGCGGATATCTGGCATTCCTGATCATGCCACTTACTTATTCGATTGCAAACGGTATCATGTTTGGTATGCTGGCATGGTTTATAATCAAAATCTGTACAGGACAGATTAAGAAAATCCATCCAATCATGTATGTTGTATGCGCACTGTTTATCTTCCGCGTAATCACACTTATTATATGATGTAAATAGCTGTTATAATTTCATATTGAAGATTAAAAATAGTGCTGCGTTTCTGAAACATTATTGCATTTCTGAAACCAGCACTATTTTAATTTGAAAGGAGATAAAGTCTCCGACGATTTTCTGAGGGGAAACGTCCTGTCATTGAAAAAAATAACAGGATTCTATGGTTCCCTTATTATTGTACTTTTTTCTTTTTTTCCAACATATTGGCAAATAATGTAATCACAAAAGCAACTCCCATTGCTACCAACATAGCAACCGCAAACCATAATCCTTTCCCTTCATTTGCCATAAACGGAGCCATAACCGCCGGTACATAAGCTGTTCCTTTAACATTAAACAAACCAACCAGCGCGCCGGATATGGTTGCACTTACCAACGCTCCACCGAAAACAATTTTATTGGAAAACATAAACGGATATGCTGCTTCCACAAAAGTTCCAAAACATATATTGATCAGACATCCCGGAAGTGCAACTGCTGCTTCACCTTTCTGTTTCGGCATGATCACATTGGCCAGAGTAATTCCGGCAGAAACCATAACCAATCCTGTCATATCAATTGCACCAAGGAAACTGAATCCCATTTCTTCCATCTCCAGAAGAACAATCGGAAGAATTGCTGCATGATATACACCACCAATAATTGCCGGCCAGATCAGAAGTCCTGCAACCGCACCTGCCAGGATTGGATTAAATCCAATAGCAGCATCAATAACATTACAGATTCCATTTCCAATCCAAAGAGCCACCGGAGCTACCGCATATTTTCCGGCTATACCGGCGATCAGTCCGCCGATTCCGCCTGCAGCGATATTTGCCGTAGTTCCCGGTACGTTATGCCGGAAACAAAATACGATGATATAGTATGCAAGAATTCCGGCAAGGATACCAAGAAGAAGCCCTCCCAGAATTCCACCATCTACCGATAATATACCGGCCACAATACCGGCTACAACACCGACTTCGTCCAGACCGGAAACCTGTTTTGCCGCAATTGCGCAGACTACAATGGGCAGTGCATTCACCAATGTATCAAATACATCTGAAAGAGCAGCTAATGCAGGAATTTTACTGAGTGCCAGGCACAGCGCCATAGCAATAAATGCCGGAAGGCTGGTCATCATGATTCCTCTGAAATTGATTCTCTTCCAGATATTACTCTGTGCTTTTGCAACGGCATTGTCTCCCGTATTACCAATGACAGGCATATAACGAATTCCCCAGTTTTTCGCCAAAGCAGTGGTAAATGCTACCGCTCTCGTCCGATTCGTGGTTCCTGTTGTACCGGAAGCAGAAAGTACATTACATCCGGCATTTTGTATCCGAGCCACACCACTTCCTCCGGTTCCCGCCATGGGGATTTTCGCCTTTGCTGCCGCTTTTGTCGCTTTTTCATTGGCTCCATCCGGATCCGCACTGACAAACATGATACCATCAATCTCACCTTTTTCGATCAATTCTGCCAGCTTGGCGTCCATTTCTTTTGCTTTTTCATTGACTTCTTTCAGAGTACCGGTAAATTCTTCCTGAAGATCCGTTCCTCCCCATCCGTACAATACAGCCTGACTGTCTTCTCCTACCGTGTCCAGACTACCGGAAGCCAGTACATACTGTACGAATGTCACTTCCATATCTGCAGCACCTGTCTGAAGAAGAATTTCTTTCATCATTCCGGAAGGATTATTCCCGCCCTGTTTGTAGAGATTCCCTCCACTGCTTCCAATAAATGCAATTCTCTTTTTCATCTTTCCTCTTTGTTCCTTTCATTTTGTTGTGTTATCACTTTACCTTGTTAAATCATCAAACACTATGTTTCATAATATACCATTTCACGTGCTATTTGTAAAGAAAAAAAACGGACAAGACCGGACAGG
>JBJFCH010000083.1:2540-16632 GCA_051888835.1 Oliverpabstia sp.
TCATGATAATATTCGTAAATTGCTTCTCCTTCTTCCACAAATGAAAGATACTGAAGATTCTCAAAATCCACATCTGCCACGCACTGACCGCCTGTTGACATAGGGATCAGGTGGTTCGGACGTACAAATACAACTACATCTGTCAGACCCACTTCTACATAATGATGTCCGGCTTCCAGTACTTCTTCTTCCATAATTCCGCCTTTTTTGAAGCGAACCATTTTCATTTTCTCAGGCAGATACACATATCTTCCTTCTGCATTCTGTTCATAGACAGGTGCAATCATAAGTCCGTCACCAAGGAGAAGCTGATCTTCTACCTTCACGGCATGTCTATCCTCCGGATAATCAAATGCCAGTGGTCTGAACATCATCTCATCCCGCAGAACTGCTTTCATATACTCACTATACAGATATGGGAGAAAACGATAACGAAGTCCGATAATATGACGGAATCCTTCCATATCTTCAAAACGGTATGCTTCCTGTACTCTGGTTCCCAAAGCAGAATGATTTCTCATCAGAGGAGTAAAAATCCCCAGAGCCAGCCAACGAAGTACCAGATCTTCAGTAGTATCCGAACCAAAACCGCCAAGATCAGCTCCTGTATAGAGGAATCCACACATATTCAAAGAAGGCATCATTTTCAGGTTCAGTAAAATATGTGACCACCAGGATTTATTGTCTCCCTGCCAGATTCCTCCATAGCGATGCATACCCACATAAGAAGACCGTGAGAACATCAGAATACGTTTGTCCGGCTCAAGACGTTCAAATGCTTCTCCGGCTGCACGGGTCATATTGTATCCAAACAGATTATGAACACGATCATGACGAACTTTCTCACCATTTATATTGTGGTAAAACATCTTGTAATCTTCCACATTGTTAGATAATCCGGAAACCAGTCCCGTAAATTCCCAGAAACGATCCAAATCAAGGTTTTGTCCTTTAAATGTGCCAAGCTTCTCCAACACATCTTTCAGACGATCCTCTGTATAAAAGATTGCCGGCTCATTCATATCATTCCAGAATCCCTCAACTCCCTGATCCAGGAGGAATTTGTACTGATTACCAAACCAATCTCTTGCTTCTTTGTTTAACATATCCGGAAACAAAGCCTTACCCGGCCATACAGCTGCAACAAACGGACTTCCGTCTTCTTTTGTACAGAAGTATCCTTTTTTCAGTCCCTCTTCATAGACATCATATCCCTCTTCCTGTTTCACACCGGCATCAATGATCGGTACCAGATGGATATTCTGTTCTTTCATTTCCTCATTGAATTTTGCGAACTCAGGAAATGTCTCATCATTCAGTGTAAAATCCTTGTACCGTTCCATATAATCAATATCCAGATAAACGCTGTCCAGGGGAATTCCAAGCTCACGGTATCTTTTCACCACTTCCCGAACCTCATCCTCGTTCATATAGCTCCAACGGCTCTGACCATAACCAAATGCCCACAGCGGAGCAATATAGCTTCTTCCCACCATATGACGGAACTGTTTTACAATATCCTTCACATCTGTTCCTGTGATTAAATACACATCCAGATTCCAGTCGGAAGCTGTAATTTTCAATTCGTTATGTTTTGTGTATCCCACATCAAAAGTCAGAATGCCAGGATAGTCTACAAAAATACCAAACTGCTCTTTTCCGTCCAATACCAGAAAATTATGTGCGCCATACAGCGAACGACGGTCTTCTTTATGTTCCGGTTCGTCACTGCATTTGCTCTCATAGATCCATCCTCTTTTATTAATTCCACGAACATTTTCTCCCAATCCATAGACACGGTCTTCTGCATCCATCTGATAAGAAAATGACATTTCCTGTTCATTTACTGTAAAATATGGAAGCTGACCCTGTTCTTTCTCCGGCTTTTCCAACACAGCTTCCGTCTCCAAAACATTACCATATACATATCTGCAAATCATACTCTGTTCCTCCTGTATCTACTCGTTGTTTTTTACAGTATAATCAATTTGCCTCAAAAATGTCTTACGATATTTTAGCCGATAAGTACGATATTTTGACATATTCTTATCTCCATTTTCAGAACGAAAAAAGAGAGAAACTTGTTCGTCAGGTTTCTCTCTTATCTCTCTTTTCAAGTATATCCCGGATTATTTCTGAGCCAGATAATCCTGAATGGATTTCAATACCACATCTGCATCCAGTCCATGAACCATGCATGCCTCTTCCAGAGATTCATTGATGGAGGACGGACAGCCTATGCAATGCATTCCTGCCTGCATCAGTATATATGCGATTCCCTGATCATACTCCAGCATCTGTCCCATAGTAGTTTCTTTTGTAATCTGCATGATAATGCTCCTTTCTTCTTCCTAACGTTCTTATTATCATACCACTTTCTACCCATATTGTACAATCCTTATTTTACAGATTTGATATTTGTCTCCCAGATGCATCCATATGATAGTTTTCTTTATAGATCAGCTGTGATATAGGTACCAGCTCATATCCTTTTTCTTTCAATTTGGTCAGAAGCTCATCCAGCGCATCCGCAGTGTATTTAGCACCATTATGACAGAGGATAATTGCCCCGTTTCCCAGATCTTTATTTTCCGTTACTCTGGTAATAATATCTTCCACTCCATAATTTTTCCAGTCCAGACTATCTACACTCCATTGAATCGGATAGTATCCGCAGGCATACGCTGTCTGTATCACAGTATTATTGTAATCTCCATAAGGGGGGCGGAACAGATTCATCTCATATCCGGTCAGCTTTTTTACTTTCTCATGTACGGTCATGATTTCTTTCCTGCATTCTTCCGCAGAAAGCTGGCTCATCTGCCTGTGATTTTCGCTGTGATTTCCAAGATCATGACCGTCCTCAAGTATTTTTTTCACATCCTCCGGATATTTTTCTACCCATCCACCAGTCATAAAAAATGTGGCTTTTACCTGATGTTTTGACAGGATTTCAAGAATCTTCCGTGTATCTTCATTTCCCCAGGCAGCATCAAAGGATATAGAAATCTCAGGTTTCTCTGTCTCGACAGAATAAATAGGCAATTCCCGTCCATTTACACTGCTGCTTGCCGTTACCAGTTTTTCTCCCACGTCTTTCCAATATAATACAGACAGCCCTGTAATCATCACCAGTGCAAGAGCAAAAACCGCACCCGCTCCTGATTTTTTCATGATAAACCTCTTATTTTTTTACTGTATTATATGAAATATGTTAATCATAATAATACAAATCCGAGAATACTCCGTCCGCTTTTTTATTCAATGCTGTTATTTTTCCATCTACAATGCGCATATACCCGCTGCTTCCGTCTTTTCCTTTTACAAGAATCCATTCTGTCAGATCTGTTCCCATGAAGAACACCTCATTCTGTGCCGGAATCGTCTTCATGACAGAAGTTTCATCCATTTTGCTGTAAACGGGAAGATTTTCATAAAGTATATGGGATCTTTTCGGAATATACTTATGCCATCCGGTTTCCTGATAATCAATAGTACCATTATATCTCCACTGACCTTCTGTTTCCGCTGTCTCGATCAAGTCAACCCGAAGCTGCCCAGTAATATTTCCATAACCGTCAAATCCGTTTATCCCACCATTTTCTTCGGCAAACGGAAAACCTTCCACAAGTCCCAGATAATACAAGTCGCCATCATATTTAAAGAAATAGGTTACCAGATCATCACTTGGACCATAATCAAGTATGGCAATTTCCAGAGTTTCATCATACTCCGAAATATCTGTCACATAAAATCTGTCCTCACAAGGGGTCCAGATACCTGCCACTTCACTGACTGCATAAGTTTCACCGTCTATGGTGAGCAGGCATTCATAATTCCAGTCTGGCAGTTCATTTACCTGATATCGGATTTCATTGTATGTTCCTGTACCGTCCAAATCTTCCCGAACGGTTTCACCAACCTGATATTTCTTCGGGTATGGATGCTTCCGGGCATATTCCTTCTTTGCCTCACTGAGAAGTTCTACGTTCTTTTTTTCAATTTCATTCAGCACAGCATCATCAAATTTTTTTGCAGCAATGGTTCCCTGATACCAGGAACACTGATTAAAATAACGCTGTAAGTAATCATTGCCGAACTTTCTTCCGTGTCTGGCGTAAATCTCATTTTTAGCGATCCACAAATCATTGTCCGACATACTGTACAGCATTTCCTGCTGCAAAAGACAAATGCTGCTGGATGGGATGATATATTCTTCTACATCATAATGGATACCTGGTACATTAAACCTGGCTGATTCTTCCACTTCATCCGACTGGGCACTCATTTCCGTATACTCATTCATTATCGATTCCTGACTGATGTCACAAGGGACATCTGTCGGGCGATTGATATAATAAAACACCCCATCATCGGTATAACCGAGTATGGTTTCTCCACATCCATAATAGACAGCTTCCTCTAAACGACTGAAACCACAGATAAATCCCATGCCATTTTCTTTTTCATAAGATGCCTTCTGATAAACAGAAAAACCGGTTTCATTTTCCATGATCAGGCATTTGTCCGCCCAGTTTTCCGGAAATGTAACCGTGATTTCCTGCCAGGTATACGAACCGCCCTTTTTTAGAACAGTAGCTTCCTGTCCATCATCTGATACGTCTTCGTCTTCTCTGACAGTGGTTTCCTGTGATTTTTCATCTTCCTGCGCTATTTCATTCTTCTGTGGTTTTTCCTGTTTCACCAGTTCCTTAACTTCCTTCGCCAACGAAGGACCACATCCAGTCAATCCCAGGACACTTACCAGCAATAACACAACCAGCTTTTTTCTCATGTGCTTTCCTCCTCTCTTAAATTCAAGTACGCCTCTGCAATCCGCCGGAATCTTATCTCCTTTCAAGATAAAACGGCGTCTTCACTATAATAAAGTCAAGACGCCAGTTTAAGTCAATTATTAACTTACAATATTTCCCACCAATACATAGGAAACAAAATACATAATCACAGTAGCCATGGCTATTCCGCATAAAATTGCCACCGACGATTTTTTTATATCAATTCCCAGAAGAGAAGCAATTAAAGCTCCTGTCCAGGCACCGGTTCCCGGAAGTGGAATCCCAACAAAGAATAGTAGACCCCAGAACTCATATTTACGAATTCTATCACTTTTCCCCATGGCACGTGTTTCCAGTTTTTCAATCAATCCACGGAATATGGGAACTTTTTTCATCCATTTAAAAATCTGTTTAATAAACAGCAAAATAAATGGAATCGGAAGGATATTTCCAATTATACTGATTGGAATCGCCTGCTGTACAGGTACTTTCAGCAAGGTTCCCGCCAGCAGTCCTCCTCTCAGTTCCAGAATCGGCATCAGGGAAATAATAAATACAACCGCCTGCGCCGATATATACGGTCCAAGATGGGTAGTAAACCATGTTACAAGTGCTTCCATTCTCAAACTCCTTTCGAAAGATAATTTTCCAGAAATCTCACTAAGGTCTCCATCTCTTCCTGTGTTCCAATCGTAATCCGCAGATAATTATCAATCCTTGGTTTGTCAAAATATCGGACAATGATATTGGCTTTTCTAAGTGCCGTAAACAGTTCTCTTGCCGGGTATTCTTTATGTGACGCAAAAATGAAGTTGGCTTTGGAATCACCAAACACGAATCCCAGTCTGGACAATTCTTTTTTCGTCCATTCTCTCGTCTCCACCACTTTATTCACTGTGGTTTCAAAATATTCTTTATCTTCTACTGCTGCCTTTCCCAATGCAATCGTCGTCTGATCCATGGTATAGGAATTAAAGGAATATTTTACATCATTCAGATATTTGATCAGTACCGGATTTCCCATAGCATATCCGATCCGCATGCCTGCCATTCCTCTTGATTTTGAAAAGGTCTGAACTACTAACAGATTATCATACTTGTCAATCAAAGACAGTGCACTCTCTGCACCAAAATCCACATACGCCTCATCTACAACCACGATTACATCCGGGTTTGCCTGTATGATTTTTTCAATATGGGTAAGTGGAAGTTCCACACCTGTAGGTGCATTTGGATTCGGAAAAATAATGCCTCCATTTTCTCTGAAATAATCTTCCGGCTCAATTGTGAAATCCTCTTTCAACGGAATTGTTTTATATGGGATCCGAAGCATATCCGCCCATACATCGTAAAAGGAGTAGGTAATATCCGGAAACAGGATTGGCTTTTTAGAATTAAAAAATGTCATAAACGTCATAGCCAGAACATCATCCGAACCGACTCCCACAAATACCTGATTCTCCTGAAGATGATAGAAATCCGCAATCGCTTTTACAAGCAGATGTGCTGCCGGATCCGGATACAGACGCAAACAGTCTATATTCATCTCCTTCAATATCTGCTCTACCTTCGGTGAGGGAGGGTAGGGGTTTTCATTGGTATTCAATTTGATCAGATTCCGTTCTTTTGGCTGTTCGCCCGGAACATAGGGTACAACTTTACGGACATTTTCTTCCCAGTTTCTCATTGCTGCCTCCTTAGTGATAAATTGCTTGTCATTTTCATGAATCACTCTGTATTATACGGATGTTGATTCTATAAGTCAACCTGTATATCTTTACAAAAAGTCAGTTCGCACTCTGTCACTGAAATTGCATTTCATACAGTCCTGCGTAAATGCCGCCCTTTTTCAGCAACGTCTCATGATTTCCCTCTTCTTCAATTCCATTTTCTGTAAGTACCAGGATTCTCTGTGCATTCCGGATCGTAGACAAACGGTGGGCAATCACAAATGTCGTCCTGTCTTTTGCCAGTTTTTCCAGCGAGTTCTGCACAATTTTTTCACTTTCATTGTCCAGAGCCGAAGTTGCTTCATCAAAAATCAGAACCGGCGGATTTTTCAAAAATACTCTTGCAATCGAAAGCCTTTGTTTTTGTCCCCCGGACAGTTTCACCCCTCTCTGTCCGATATCCGTATCATAACCCTGTGGAAGATTTTTGATAAATTCATGGGCATTGGCCGCGATTGCTGCACGAATAACTTCTTCATCTGTAGCTTCCGGCTTTCCATATCGGATATTGTCCATGACTGTTCCTGCAAATAAGTATACATCCTGCTGAACAATACCAATCTGACGCCGCAAATCTTTCAGCTTCAGCTTACGCACATCCATTCCATCCAGCTTCACGCTTCCATCTGTCACATCATAAAACCGCGGAATCAGGGAACAAAGTGTAGTTTTTCCTGCGCCGCTGCTTCCCACCAATGCCACATATTCTCCTTGCTTTACTTTCAGATTTACATTTGACAAAACATTTTCTTTATTTTCTTCATAATGGAAAGTCACATGATCAAACTCAATATCTCCCTTAGCAGCATCAATAGAAACTGCATCCGGTTCATCTTTAATATCCGGTGCAATGCTCATGATTTCCAGGAAACGTTCGTATCCGCTGTAACCATTCTGGAACTGTTCGGTAAAATTCACCAGTTTTTTGACAGGTTCTGTAAAGTTGCTGATATAAAGGAGGAATGTTACCAGGTCTGCTGAAGTAAGTTCTCCGGAAGCCATTAGTAAGGCACCCATGATCAACGATCCTACTGTAATCAACGTAGAAAATGCTCCCATACCAGAGTTATAGGTTGCCATGTATTTGTAGGTTACCTTTTTGGATGCTACAAAGCGATCATTTCCTGCCTTAAATTTGTTCATTTCTGTCTCTTCATTGCTGAATGATTTCACCACGCGAATACCGGAAAGGCTGTCTTCAATCTGACTGTTAATATCTGCAATTCTCGCCCTGTTCTCTTTAAACGCACTTTTCATTCTTTTATTCAGGCTGACGGCATACAACAGCATCACAACCACAATCCCCATTGCCACCAGAGCCAGTTTTACGTTCACCATGAGCAGAATCACAAATGCTCCTACCAGTTTAATCGTAGAAATCACCACATCCTCCGGACCGTGATGCAGAAGTTCTGTAATATCAAAAAGATCACTTGTAATTCTGGACAGCAAATGACCTACTTTCTGATTGTCATAAAATGCAAAAGAAAGTTTCTGGTAATGACCAAAAATCTCATTTCTCATATCATGCTCAATCTTTGCGCCCATCACATGCCCGTAATATGTGATAAAGAAATTACAGAAGCACTCCAGTGCCACCATGGCAATCATAATAATACCGATTTTTATAATAATTTTTGTAGATTCCTGTATTGGAAGCTCCACCACCGTCCCCGTGATATATCTCACCAACAGCGGAATGATCAACGTAACTGCCGCTCCCAGCATGGCAAAAAACATATCCGCCCAGAACAGCCTTTTATAGGGCTTATAATAAGAAGCCAGTTTTTTTAATTTATTATTCATTGTTTTCTCCCTTTGCCTGGTACACTTCATACTGCCGTTTTGGTCCACCGCACACCGGACATCTGTCAGGAATATGATCTCCCATCATTACAAAACCACAGATTGGGCACACATAAACCGTTTCTCTATCAAATTCTTCTATATTTTCTGCTTCTTTCAAAAGTCCAGCATGAACTTTCTCTGCAGCTGCCGCCCCTGCGTAGGCCTGTTTCGTCAACGGTGCCTCTTTTTCATCAGCATATTCCTCCATCATTTTATACAGACGCTGATATTCAAACTCCTCACCCGGAACAAACTTCTCCACCGATTCGCCAAATGGCGCCGGATTTTCCATAACAGAATAGAAATTTCTAGCATGATGATATTCGGAAGCTGCCAATGCCTCAAAAAGATTAGCTGCCTTTTCCATCCCTCTTCTGCGAGCCCGGTCCGCAAACATCAGATATTTCAGATGAGCCATCAGCTCATTGGCTACCGTTTTTTCCAAGTTTTCTTTCAAAATAGAGACTTTCCTCTCTCTTTCATATCCGTTTTCCGAGAGATTCTCAAAACGATAGCGAAGTACACCATCCTGCATATAAAAATGAACGATGTGATGCTCAACATCACAGGCGCGGATATCATCCGACACATCCTCTATAAGAGCCCCGCCACCGCCTGTACAGATCAGGGGAATATCATCCACCACATCTTCAAATCGGGAGTGCACATGACCGCACAGAAGATATTTTACTTTCTCTTTATGAGAACCATAAGCCTCTTTTAACCGTGCAAATTCTTCTTCCGACACAGAATTTCTAATAAAATGATTCGGAACCGGAATATGAAAAGCAACAATTACCTGCCGCACCTCTGCCATTTCCAGCACCTGTTTCAAAAGCTCCAGCCCCTCTTCTTCAAAAGTACGCATTGCATTATCCAGAACAACCACAGAAAAATCCTGTGCCAACAATGCATAATTTTTTCTTCCGAAATATTCTGTGTAAGCACCGGTATCATGATTTCCCCGCAGCACATAGATATCATTGTGTGCAATACTTTCTGTCAGTTCACTGATTGTTCCGTAATAATGCGCATTGCCGATTGGCACCAGATCTCCTGCAATCAGTGTGATATCATCTGCTGCGCTTTTTTCCAGTGCCCCTGCATATACTTTCATATTATATGTTCCCAGACCTTCACATCCGGGATCGCCGATCACACCCATAGATTTCACCTGCGGAAGCCGCAGAATCGGTTGCATTACTTTCTGAATTCTTATGTTATTCATATCATACCTACCTTTAAGATAATAATTACTGTTTTTTATTATAACTTTTTATTTTGTGGGAAACAATACCGGAAATGAAATAAATATGGGAATAAAATGGCTGAAAGCCTGTAACAACTTCCAGCCATTTGAATATTATTATAATTAATGATAGATCAGGATTAAATACCAGCCTGTTTAAGAAGTTCTGGTACCTTGTCCTCCCAGCCAAGTGCCATGATATGTACACCCTGACAATATGGTTTACACTCTTTGATAATACGTGCGGCAATTTCAACACCAGTGATACCTGCTTTGGTCTTTTCTTTGTCCGCTTTCAGCTCTTCGATCATTTCATCAGGTACATGGATACCGGCAACATTATTATTCATGAATTTAGCCATTCCTGCAGATTTCGGAATAATGATTCCTACCTGAACCGGTTTTCCAAACTGTTTTGCTCTTTCCATGAATTTAATGAATTTCTCCGGTTCAAATACTGCCTGAGTCTGGAAATAATCTGCTCCGGCCATAACTTTACGTTCCATTTTTGCAAGCTGTGCATCAACAGAATCACTGCACGGAGATACAACTGCTCCTTTAGCAAATTTAGGCGGTTCGCCAACCAGTGGATTGCCACCCAGATCCACACCTGACTCCAACTGTTTTACTGTATGAATCAAAGAAACAGAATCCAGATCAAAAACCGGTTTTGCCTGCGGATGATCACCCATCTTTGTATGATCACCTGTCAAGAGCAGCAGATTCTCAATTCCCAACATAGCTGCGCTCAGAAGGTCTGATTGCAGTGCGATACGGTTTCTGTCACGGCAAGTCAGCTGGTAAATAGGTGTCAGCCCTTCATCTTTCAGAGCTTTACAGGTAGCAAGAGAACCAAGACGCATAACTGACGACTGGTTATCTGTTACATTAACTGCTGTAACACCGCTTAAATATGTTTTTGCCTCTTCCAGCATATGCTCAATATGAATTCCTTTTGGCGGTCCTACTTCCGCAGAAACTACAAACTCGCCACGTTCAAATAACTCAGTAATTTTCATTATACATTGCTCCAATCTTATATATTTAAACAACTCACTGTTTATTTAGATACTTCATCATCTGTTGCATAATTACGTACCTGTACCGGACATTTCAGCACATCCAGGCGTCCAATCTGCGCCAGACGTCTGTAAATACGTTCCCAGCCACATTCCATATTACTGTCAACTTCGCACTTGCCGTCTTTGGAACCGCCGCACTGTCCATTCACAAGACTCTTGGAGCAGGCAGTAATCGGACAAATTCCTCCGGTCAGGTTCAGGTAACATTCACCACACTGTTTACAATCATATTCGAGCGGTGTTACGCCCTGGAATCCTGGTACCGGATATGTATCACAGGCTGCACATACTTTCTTATTCTCCAAATACTCAGCAATTGTCTGTACACCGACACCACAGGAGAATACCAGTACTACATCAGCAGCTTCAATTTCGCTCATATGTTTCTCGAGACGAAGCTTCATATTTTCGGGATTACAGATGTAATCTGTTGTAATCTTTCCGGTCACATTCCCGGAAGCAGCCAATTCCTTCTGAAATTCCGCGGCTTCTTTTTCCGGAAAACGGACTTCCTTGCATCCATGGCAGTTAATGATAAAAACTTTTTTTCCATCTGCCAGTGATACGATTGTTTCCTTTGCTTTTAATTGGGTAATTAACATATCACTTCATCCCCCTTACTGCATTTTTTCCGGCTTTAATCTTGGTGACTAACGGAATCTTGGAGGAGCAGATGTACTCACAGCATCTGCATTCAACGCAGTCCATGACATTTTTATCTTTCATGCCCTGCCAATTCTCTTCATCCGCATATTTTGCAAAATACAGCGGTGAAAGTTCCATCGGACAGACATCCACGCAGCGTCCACACTTGATACATGGCTGTTCTGCTGTCTGATCAGTATCAATAGCAATAATACCATTGGAACCTTTCATCATCGGCACATTCAAATCCGAAAGAGCAAATCCCATCATTGGTCCGCCCATCTTAATCAAAACATCATCATCTGTTGTGCCACCGCAATAATCAATCAGTTCTTTTACATTGGTACCAATCTTCACAATGTAATTGCCCGGATTCTTAATCTTCTCACCGGTTACAGTAGCTACTCGCTCAATCAGCGGCATACCTGTCTGAATCGCATCAGAAATAGCCTTTACCGTACTGATATTATCAACGATCACACCAACATCTGCCGGCAGTCCTCCACGCGGCACCTGTCTTCCCATAACACGCTTGATGAGAGTTTTTTCAGCACCCTGCGGATATTTTGTTTTAGCTACAACTACTTCGATATTATCCAGATCAGCAGTTTTAGCCTGCATCAGTTCAATTGCATCCGGTTTATTGTCCTCAATTACAATAAGTCCTTTTTCAGCACCCGTTGTCTTAAGAATTGCCTTAAGACCATAAATAATATCATCCGCAAACTCCAGAAGTACTCTGTGGTCTGCAGTTAAAAGAGGTTCGCACTCACAGCCGTTCAACAAAATCGTATCTACCGGTTTGGCAGGTTTCAGTTTCACACAGGTTGGGAAACCGGCACCACCCATTCCAACGATTCCTGCTTCGCGAACGATATTAATAATCTCATCCGGTGTAAGGCTGTCCAGATCTTTATTCGGTTTCACAGATTCGTGCAGAGTATCTTTTCCATCCGATTCAATCACTACAGCCATAACCTCACTGCCTCTTGTCGCATGCATACGCGGCTCAACTGCGATTACAGTACCGCTGACACTGGAATGAACCGGAGCACTGATAAAGCCTGCAGCTTCACCAATTTTCTGTCCGACTTTCACAGTATCACCCACCTGTACAATTGGATTTGCCGGAGCACCTAAATGCTGTGACATGGAAATGACAACTGTCTTTGGTTCCGGGAATCTTTCCAGAGCAATATGCTCACTGTATTCCTTACGCTCTGACGGATGAACACCTCCATAATAGCCTGCCAGTCTTTCCTCACGGATTGACTTCACATAATCATTAATAGCTTTAAAATTCGTCTTGGAGTAATCGCGAATCTGAATCGGCTGATTTAAAAACTCTTCCAGACGACCCTGTTTTTCCAGTCTTCTGTAGATTTTTTCCCATGCACAGTCCTTGTTACTGTCCACTTCACATTTACCATTCTTCGCACCGCCACACTGTCCATTGACAAGACTCTTAGAGCAGTCAACGATCGGACAGATTCCTCCGGTAATATTCAAATAACACTGAGCGCACGCATCACAGCTTTTCTTTGTCAATGCCATGCCATGATGTCCTGTATAATTCAGTGAATTGCTGGCCGCATATACAGGTTTTCCTGCCAAATCCGCCACAGTCTGAATTCCCAGACCACAGGAGATTACAATAACATTTTCCGTACCTTCCGGAATCATATCCTGTAGATTTTTCTCCGTATGATTCTTGTTACACAGAAAATCAACCTTTGCACTGCCTATGATCGTCTTTCCCAGTCCTGCAGCAAATTGTTCAAACTCGCCGCAATCCGGTTCGTCAATAGTTTCAAACTCCTTAAAGCACTTGTTACAGGCAATAACGAACAGATTGTCTTTATCGGCCAGTAAAGACTCCAGTTCGTCGGTCTTCTTCAACTTATACTTGGTATAGTTTTCCAATTGCTCACCTTCCTTACGAAATGATTTATAAACCTTATAATTACCTGTTTTTCTTATTTTTCAACCTCCGCACATTGTTGTAAAATATGACCAAACAAATAATAAGTCTATAATTAATGCAATTATAAGTATAGCACATAATGTTAATATTATCCAGCAAATATCTTTATTTTGTATACAAATTCCATCATATTTTTATTATAAAATATATGAATTTTTACTTCCCGTATTTTGGAACGTTATGTCTTATTCTTTCGAAAATATAACAATTATAAACATCCTATATATTGAATCTACGATATTCTTTATAACAATCCGGACATAATTTTTTTCCTTCCTGCAGATGGACATATTCTTCTGCTGTTACTTCCCCGCAGCATTCACAGACCACGGATCTGAATATCCTGGCCCGCTCCGGAACTTTTATAATAGCTTCTTTTACTTCAAACATTACTTCTGGTTCTGTCTCCTGATAGTAGGTAAAACTCTCCTCCCTTGTCATGCCTTCCGGCTTTTTTTTCATCACAAGACGTACTGCTTTTCCATTTGTTCTATTGTAAAAAGAAAATGCCTGTTTTCCTGTCATGTGGAATAAAAGATTTCCCTTACCAACACTGCAGCCCAGAATCACCTGTATCGCATCTACTCCGCATGCATCGTTTTCTGAGATGCATACGACATCTTCATCATCGGAAAACGTAATATCAATCAGTTTCATAGCATACAACGCTGCTTTATAACCAATCGTTAATCCTCCGCATTCATGTCCATGAAATTCTACACATTTTTTCCACAATACTTTATTCTCGTCCATATTTT
>JBJFCH010000084.1:0-16603 GCA_051888835.1 Oliverpabstia sp.
CGAATAATTGATATACTGCGGCGACACATTTCGGTATTCCGGAATAAACGCACTGAGAAGATGCAGCACCATAAGAGCCACGTCATTGGCATCTGCAATCGGAAGAATCTCATAAAACTTTTCTACCATAAAAGCCTGTTCCGGCGACAGTTTTCTGTCATGAACAATCTGCTGAATAAACACAGCAGACAGATTACCGTCACAAAAAGGTCCCACCGTTATAAACTCCGGATGATTCTCTTCCAAAGTTACAGCTGCGAAAACATTGTAATATCCCAACGAACTCTTCACAACAGCCATTTTATACATATCCGGTTTTTCCAAAAACTCCGTAAACAAGGCAGGCCGCTTTGTCTCTCCCCACATCATTCTCCGAAATCCTCTGTCAATTTTTTCTATATCCTCATAAGGATATGTATGTAAAAAAACATCTGTCTTATACGCATCCGTGATCACCTGACGGATAAACGGAAATGCCTCTTGAATCGTCCGAAAGTACAGTTCCATATTTTCTCTCCTTCCCCAATAGTAATCCTTCCAATTAGTAATAGAAAATAATATAAAAATTGTATCAAATCAACAAATTTTGTACAAGTTATTTTTTCTGTTTTTGTTACAATGAAAAAAGATGACGATGCGTGAAATGCGAAAAGATCCATAAGCATCATGGAGTCAAAAGATATTATTTATAGGAGATAAAAAATGAGCCCAAAAATTAATTGGAATTCAAACTGGTATTTTTCCAAAGAAAATACCCCGAGCGCTGTCCGGGAAATGCTGAACCTTCCCCATACCTGGAATGGAATCGATGGTCAGGACGGCGGCGATGATTATTACAGAGGCACCTGTTATTACAGAAAAACGCTTCTGAAAAACACGTTTCCCCAAAACAAGGATATTTATCTTGAATTTGAAGGGACAAACTCATCTGCAGTTTTATATGTAAATGATAAAAAGGTGATGTCCCATGACGGAGGCTACTCTACATGGCGAGCCAATATTACACCATATCTGGAAGAGGAAAATGAAATCCTCGTAACTGTGGATAATGCACCCAATGATCATGTATATCCACAGAAGGCAGATTTTACTTTTTATGGCGGTATTTACCGAAACGTAAATATTCTCTGTGTCAGTAAAACACGTTTTAATCTTGACGATTTCGGCAGTCCTGCAGTCAAAATCACACCGCAGGTTAAAGGTCGGGATGCTGTGGTAACTGCAGAAGTTTCTCTAACCGGTGTCACAGGAAACGAAACACTGAAATATCAGATTCTGGACGGTGAAACTGTTGTTGCAGAAAAAGTTACATCTACCGATACCCTGACAACGGATTTTCTTATTAAAAATGTACATTTATGGAACGGCAGAAAAGATCCGCATCTTTATACTATGTACATCCGCCTTCAAAAGGATGGAAAAACTGTTGATGTCCGTCGGATTCCTTTCGGATGTCGTACCTTTGAAATTGATCCGGACAAAGGATTCATTCTGAACGGTGAGAGCTATCCTCTTCACGGTGTGTCCCGTCATCAGGACAGACCGGATATCGGCAATGCATTGCTTCCGGAGCATCACAAAGAGGATATGGATTTGATCTGCGAACTGGGTGCCAATACGATCCGTCTGGCACATTATCAGCACGATCAGTATTTTTACGATCTCTGCGATCAGCGGGGAATGATTATCTGGGCCGAGATTCCTTATATTTCCAGACATCTGGAAAATGGGCGTGAAAATACTCTCCTTCAGATGAAAGAGCTGATTCTTCAGAATTACAACCATCCTTCTATTGTTGTCTGGGGCCTGTCAAATGAAATCACTATGGGCGGTGTTGCCGATCCGGCTCTGATTGAAAATCACCATGCCCTGAATGCTCTTGCCCATCAGATGGATCCTACCAGACTGACGACTCAGGCTGTAGTTACCATGTGCAGCATGGATGAGGAATACGTCCATATTCCCGATGTAGTATCTTACAATCATTACTATGGCTGGTATGGCGGTGACACCTCCATGAACGGAAAATTTATGGATACGTTCCACAAAAAATACCCGAAAAAGCCAATTGGTATGAGCGAGTACGGTTGTGAAGCTCTGAACTGGCACAGTTCCGATCCCGTACAGGGTGATTATACTGAAGAATACCAGGCCCATTATCACGAGGAACTGATCAAACAGCTCTTTACAAGACCATTTATCTGGTCCACTCATGTGTGGAACATGTTCGATTTTGCTGCGGATGCCAGATCCGAAGGCGGCGAAGACGGTATGAACCACAAAGGTCTCATGACCTTCGACCGAAAATACAAAAAGGATGCTTTCTATGCTTATAAAGCATGGCTTTCTGATGAACCGTTTGTACATATCTGCGGAAAACGGTATGTGGACCGTGTAGAATCTGTCACAAAGGTAACAGTATATTCCAACCAGCCGGAAGTTGAATTGTTCGCTAACGGCGAAAGTCTGGGAAAACAGACCAGTAAAGAGCATTTCTTCTACTTTTCTGTTCCGAATAAAGGAGTTACCGATTTGACAGCGCATGCCGGACAATGTACAGATCAGAGTATCATTAAAAAAGTAGATACCTTTAACGAGGATTACCGGATGAAAGAAAAGGGAGATGTGATCAACTGGTTTGATATCACCACTCCGGAAGGATATTTTTCTATCAATGATAAACTGGGCGAAATTCTGAAAAATAAAAAGGGTGCCCGCTTTATGAAAATTACAATCGTGAAAATGTTTGTGAAAGCGAAACTACATTCCAGGAAGAATTCACAATCTAAAGATAAATCAAGAAAAATTGATCTCAATAATCCTGAGATGCAGACATTTCTCTATGGTATGTCTGTCAAACGTCTGATTTCCATGGCCGGTACCATGGGACCTGGGTTTGTTTTTAAAAAAGAAGAGGTTCTCAAAATCAACCGCAAATTAAATAAAATCAAGAAATAGGAGGTTTATAAAATGGAAAAACAAAGACCATTTGGCATGCGTGACAAGATAGGATACATGCTGGGTGATTTCGGCAATGACTTTACCTTTATCTTTGCCAGCAGCTACGTAATGGTATTTTATTCAAAGGTTATGGGAATCAGTACCGGTGTGATTGGTACCATGTTCCTGGTTGCCCGTTGTCTGGATGCCTTTACGGACATCGGTATGGGCAGACTGGTCGATGTATCAAAGCCAGGAAAAGATGGTAAATTCCGCTGTTGGATCAAGAGAATGTGCGGACCGGTTGCCCTGGCCTCCTTTCTGATGTATCAATCCTTCTTACAAAGTGCAGCCATGCCGGTAAAAATCGCATATATGTTTGTCACTTACCTTCTGTGGGGTTCTGTGTTCTATACCGCCATCAACATCCCTTATGGATCTATGGCTTCTGTAATCTCAAGCAACCCAAAGGACAGAAGT
Organism: Oliverpabstia sp.; assembly: GCA_051888835.1. Classification (GTDB taxonomy): domain Bacteria; phylum Bacillota; class Clostridia; order Lachnospirales; family Lachnospiraceae; genus Oliverpabstia. Next base: position 3,421 of record JBJFCH010000084.1, read on the forward strand.
TCTCTTTCAGTTTTCCGTTCCCTGGGCGGAATCCTGGCCATGATTGTAATCACTGTCGTATCACCTCTGGTAGTTTACTATACGGACGCTGACGGCAATCAGGTCGTACACGCAGGCAAATTCACTATGCTGGCAGGAGCTTTCTCAGTCTGTGCCATCATTTGCTATCTGCTGTGTTATTTTATGACAACAGAACGTGTAAAACCGGAAAAAGAAGAATCGATTGCAGATGTACCAAAATCTTCTCTTTTCAAAGTTTTAAAAGAAGTGTTCACAGACCGTGCATTTCTGGGAATGATTTTATCTGCACTGGTCATGCTTTTTGCAACCCTGATGGGACAGGGACTCAACAACTACCTGTTTGCAGATTACTTTAACAACGCAAAAGCACTGTCTGTTTTCTCCATCCTTGCCCTTCCTGCTACCCTGCTCCTTCTTGGTGTCTCTACACCTATGACGGTGCGTTTCGGCAAAAAGGAAAGCGGAGTCGCCTGCTTCCTGATTGCCGGAATCACCTATGCCCTGATCAGTGTTCTGAAACTTAAGAATGTCTGGGTATTTATCGCTGTTTCCTTTGTCGCAATCCTTGCAAAACAATGTTTCAGCATGCAGGCTTATGCTCTGGTAACGGATGTTATCGATGACCGTGAAGTCCAAAAAGGAACCCGTGATGACGGTATGATCTACGGTATTTATTCTTTTTCCAGAAAAATCGGTCAAGCCATCGCAGGCGGTATGAGCGGATGGGCACTGGCAGCCATCGGTTATGACTCTGTCGCTGTTGCTCAGACCGAAGCTGTTAAAAATGGCATTTATCAAATTTCAGCGATTTTCCCGGCTGTCAGCTATATTCTCTGTGCATTGATTCTTGCTTTTATCTATCCTTTGAATAAAAAACGGGTAGAAAAAAATGTGGCTGAACTGGAAAGACGACGTCAGAAAAAGTAGTCATACTCGATGCCAAAATTGCTTCCTTATGAAAATATAATAATAGAAAGATCCTATAGAAAATCATATGCGAAAAGCATAAACTTCTATAGGATCTTTCTATTTATCACAGGAAATTCACTCCCAGGATCACCACGCCGAGAATTACCAGAATAACTCCCGTCACCCGGTTCAATGTGGCAGCCGGCGCCTTATTTGCAAATCTGGCTGCGATTCTTGCCCAGAGAAATGTAAAAATCACACACAAAACCAGTGTCACGATATCCGGCATTCCGCCGATTGCGAAATGGGATAAAGCACCTGTCAGTGCGGTGAATGTCATGATAAAAACACTTGTCCCGACTGCTGTTTTCAGTTCATATCCCAACACAGATGTCAGTACCAGCAGCATCATAATGCCGCCTCCTGCGCCCACAAATCCGCAGATAAAACCAACTATGCAGCCGCATATGACGGATTGGACAGCCCTTTTTCTCCTGGGAACATCCATCATGGATTCTTTTGTTGTCATAACCGGCTTCACGATAAATTTAATTCCCATCAGCATGGTCATAAAAACTGAGAAGTTTCCCATCGTCCGATTCGGTACCAGGCTGGATACGTAACTTCCTACCATCGTAAATGCCAGAACACTGACCATCATAATAATACCGTTACGGATATCCAGATTTCCATTTTTCTTATACGTGTGAGCTGAAATCATACTGGCAAGCACATCCGAAGCCAGAGCAATTCCAACTGCCTGATAAGCAGGTATTTTCATAAAAGTAATCAACATGGGAGAAATCACGGCTGCAGCGCTCATTCCCGCAAAGCCTGTTCCAAGACCGGCTCCCATACCTGCAATAAAACAAACAATAATCTGTCCAATCGTCATATTTTATATTCCTTTATTCTTAGTAGTCCATATCTCCCATCGGCTGTGCTGCAGGTGCAGCTTCTTTAATCTCCGCAACAGCAGCTTCCGTAGTAAGCAGTGTAGCTGACACACTTACTGCATTCATCAGTGCACTTCGGGTTACCATTACCGGATCAATGATACCTTCTTTCATCATATCTACGTATTTCTCTGTGATTGCGTCGAAACCGATTCCCGGCTCTTGTTCTTTCACTTTACTGATAATAACAGCTCCATCAAGTCCGGCATTTTCAACGATAGCCGCAAGAGGCGCTTCCAGAGCTTTTGCCACAATAGCCGCACCTGTCTTTTCATCACCTTCCAGTGAACCCATCAGGGTATCTACCTCTTTCTGTGCATGCACATATGCAGAACCGCCGCCTGCAATAATACCCTCTGCAACTGCTGCACGGGTTGCATTCAAAGCATCTTCCATCCGATACTTAGCTTCTTTCATTTCCGTCTCAGTAGCCGCACCGATACGGATCACTGCTACGCCGCCTCCCATTTTAGCAACACGTTCTACCAGTTTTTCTTTATCAAAATCTGAGGTCGTCGCTGCTGCCTGTCTCTTGAGACTGGATACTCTGTCTGATATCTCTTCTTTGCTTCCTGCTCCGTCAACGATTGTCGTATTTTCTTTTGTCACTTTTACTGATTTTGCTCTTCCCAGCATATCCACCGTAACATCAGAAAGCTGCATACCCAGATCATCCAGTACTGCTTTTCCGCCTGTAAGAATTGCTATATCCTGCAGAAGTTCTTTGCGGTTATCTCCATATCCCGGTGCTTTTACAGCAACAACTTTGATTGTTCCTCTCAGTCTGTTGACGATCAATGTGGTCAATGCCTCACCTTCCACATCGTCAGCTATGATCAGAAGCTGTTTACCACCTGTAGCTGTCTGTTCCAACAGAGGAAGAATATCTTTGATACCGGAAATTTTCTTATCTGTGATCAGGATATATGGATTTTCCATATTAGCTACCATCTTCTCTTTATCATCACACATATACGCTGACAGATATCCATTATCAAACTGCATACCTTCTACAACATCGATTTCCGTCTGCATGGTTTTGGATTCCTCAATGGTAATCACGCCATTTTCACCGACCTTTTCCATAGCATCGGCAATCATCTTTCCTACTTCCTCATTCCCTGCTGATATAGCGGCAACTTTTGCAATATGATCTTTTCCGGTAACCGGGCGGCTCATTTTTCCAAGAGAATCTGTAACAACATCTGCAGCTTTTTTCATGCCTTTCCGCAAAATGATCGGATTTGCTCCGGCTGCAATATTTTTCATACCTTCATTGATCATAGCCTGTGCAAGAACTGTCGCCGTTGTTGTTCCATCACCGGCCACATCATTGGTTTTTGTAGCAACTTCTTTTACAATCTGAGCTCCCATATTCTCATAACGGTCATCCAATTCTATTTCTTTTGCAATAGTAACACCATCATTTGTAATCAGCGGTGTACCGTAAGACTGATCGAGAACTACATTTCTTCCTTTTGGTCCCAGAGTAATCTTAACTGTATCTGCAAGTTTATTGACACCATTCTCCATCTTTTTTCTTGCATCAATATCGAAGCTAATATCCTTTGCCATAATAACATCCTTCTTTCTAAATTATATGAAATCTACTCCACAATTGCAATAATATCATCCTGGCTGACGATCACATATTCTTCTTCCCCGATTTTCACATCAGTCCCGGAATATTTGGAGAAAATAACTTTATCTCCTTCTTTTACCTGCATCTCTGTTTTTTTACCATCAACATCTTTTCCTGGACCTACTGCTATTACAACGGCTTCCTGAGGTTTTTCCTTTGCGCTGTCCGGCAATATAATACCTGACTGAGTCTTTTCTTCTGCCTTCTGATACTGCAACACAACTTTATCTCCTAATGGTTTCAACTGCATAAATATTACCTTCCTTTCTGCATTTTGTTAGCACTCTTTTTTTATGAGTGCTAACCCTGTTGAAAAAATATATGCTTCATGCGAAGCATACTCATGGTTTGTTTTTAAACCTTTTGTTAGTAAACAATTATAGCACTCACTTACTACCTGTCAAGTGTTTTTATAATTTTTTTATATTATTTTCTTGACAAAATCTGGTATGATGTTTATAATAATAGTAACAATTATTATTATTAATTCATTAGGAGGTGCAATGATATGTTAAAAGGAAAAACAGCCGTCGTGACAGGAGGAACCAGAGGAATCGGTTTTGCTATTGTAAAGAAGTATCTGGAAAATGGCGCTAATGTAGCAATTGCAGGTTCCAGACAAGAATCTGTGGAAAAAGCGATAGAGAAACTGCCTGAGTACAAAGATCGTGTGATGGGAATCTGGCCCGATCTCTGTTCTCCGGAATCAGTAGCTGATGCTTTTGCTTCCGTAAAAGAAAGATTTGGCAGTATTGATATTCTCGCCAATAACGCAGGTATTTCTTCCAGAACCAGTTTATATGACTATACCGTGGAAGAGTTTTCAAGAATTGTTGATATCAATTTAAAGGCAGTTTTTATCTGTTCGCAGGCTGCCGCAAGAATTATGAGAGATCAGGGCGGCGGAGTCATTATCAATACCAGTTCCATGGTTGGCGAATATGGACAGCCTTCCGGATGTGGTTATCCTGCGACAAAGTTCGCAGTAAACGGACTTACCAAATCTCTGGCAAGAGAACTGGCAAAAGATCAAATTCGGGTAAATGCTGTTGCACCGGGTGTAACACGAACCGATATGGTATCTGCACTGCCTAAGGAACTAGTTGACAGAATCTCAGCCGGAATTCCGCTTGGACGTGTAGGTGAACCGCTGGATATTGCCAATGCTTATCTGTTTCTGGCAAGCGACCTTGCAAGCTATGTAACCGGAATTACCCTGCGTGTTGACGGCGCAGCAATGACCTGACAGGAGTGTGAATCATATGGATAAAAAAGCAATGTATCATTTAACGTACGGATTATTCGTACTTACCGCCCGCCTGGGTGAAAAAGATAATGGGTGTATTATCAATACAGCCGGACAGGTAACCTCAACACCGAACCGAATCAGCATCACTGTAAATAAAGACAATCTTACCCACAATCTGGTGAAAGAAAGCGGTAAATTTAATATTTCTATTTTAAGTGAACGTGCAAGCTTCGATCTCTTCAAACATTTTGGTTTTCAGTCAGGAAGAGAAGTCGATAAGTTCAACGGATATACAGCATGCAAACGGAGTGAAAACGGTCTGTATTATATTACCGAAGGAACAAATGCCTATATCAGCGCCACCGTTGAACAAACAATTGATCTGGGAAGTCACACCATGTTTATTGCTTCTGTAGATGATATGGAAGTACTGGCATCTGATCCATCCGCTTCTTATGCCTATTATCAATCTTCCATCAAACCAAAACCGGAGAAAAAAGATGCCGGCGGAAAAACCGTATGGCGCTGTACCGTATGTGGATATGTTTATGAAGGAGATGTACTGCCGGATGATTTTGTATGTCCGCTTTGTAAACATCCTGCATCAGATTTTGAAAAAGTAGTCGGATAATCACAAAGGGGGCTGTAAACCAGCCCCTTTTCTGATCATTTTTTATGTGGATTTTCCGGTGCGATACTGATCCAGTGATCCGACAATTTTTCCAGAAGTTGTGACAGAGTTCTTGTCTCTTCTTCCGTGAGTACTTCAAACATTTTTCCTGTCATTTCCTGAGTAAATCCGCCATGATCGGCAATTCCTACGGCGTGATGGAGATATTTCATAATCATCTGCTGATTCTTTTTCTCAAAATGCAGCCGTCCGTGATGACTTCCTTTCGTTATCTCAGGAAGCACCCCTGTTTTTGCGTACACTTTTCCCCGCTCACAGTGGGGATTGGACAGTTCACAGTTTCTTGAACATCCTGGACAATTTTTCTCTTTCTCATTCATCTTTCTTTCCTCCTGATTCTAAAGTAATCCTTTCTTTAAGAGTTCTTTCCGCGCAGTACAGGCTGCATAAACAACCGCTGCCACCTCCGCGATCCAAAATGCATACCATGCATAGTGAATTCCTACACATTTCACAAACAAATACAGCACAGGCACCAACAATATCAGCTGCCTTATGGCTGTTCCCATCATATTGACTACTCCGTTTCCCATACCGGACACCGAATATCCCAATACCATCGTAATCGATGCAAACACAAATGTAAGAGAAATGATCCTCAATGCCGGAACGCCCAATTCCAGCATCTCTTCACTGGCAGAGAAGATTCGAAGAAGAGGCCCCGGTATTACAAGGAAAATACAGGTCGCTGCCAGTGCAATCCCTGCGGCCATCGGTAAAATGGTTTTGAAAAGCCCGATTACCCTATCCTTTTTCCTGGCACCATAGTTATATCCAACAATAGGAATCGCCGCCTGCCCCAGACCGTTCATTGGCATAAACAAAAAATTCTGTAGTTTATAATATACACCAAAGAAAGCTACAGCCGTAGATGAGTATGGCATAAGGATTGCATTTACTGCAGTTACCATAATACTTCCGATGGCCTGTGTGATGATTGTAGGCAACCCAACCTTATAGATTTGTTTCAATATTTTTTTCTGGGGACGATAACCGTGAAACCGAACATTAACAAGAGGATTTCTCTTTTTGTTCAAAATCACCGCCAAAATTGCCGCTACCCACTGACCGATCACCGTTGCAATGGCTGCGCCGCGAATACCCAGAGCAGGTATCCCTGCCAGTCCGAAAATCAATATCGGATCAAGAATCAGATTTGTCACAGCACCGGCAATCAAAGTCATCATGCTGTCAAACGTATCTCCCACAGACTGCAGAAATCTCTGATACATAGTGCCAATAAAAGTCCCTGCACAAAAAATCATACAGATATACAGATATTCTTCACAGAGTTCTCCGATGACTCTGTCATCCGTGAACAAACTGACAAACCATCTTGTACAACAAAAACCTGCCAACATAAACACAACCATCCCTGCTCCCGCAAGAATCACTCCGGTAGCAGCAATATTTTCCGTAACCTCATAATCTTTTGCTCCGATACTCTTTGACAAAAGAGCATTGATTCCCACACTCGTACCCACCGCCACTGCAATCATCAGAAGCTGTATGGGAAATGCCAGCGATGTAGCTGTCAATGCTTCTTCCCCAAGTCTTGCAACAAAAATACTATCCACAATATTATACAAAGACTGCACCAGAAGAGAAATCATCAATGGCAGTGACATGTTGATAATCAGCTTCGGCATTGCCATTGTTCCCATTTTATTCTCGGTTTCCCTGTTTTTTTCCATTTAAAACTCCTTTCTGACAAAAAAAAATGTGCAAACCAAAACAGGTTTGCACATTTACATAGAAACGGTCGCGTCCTACAAACAATAATAGCAAAAGCAAAAATAAAAATCAAATGTTTTTTACAATTTTCTTCCTGCTGCTTTTTATATCCTATGACCGTAACATTTTACTTTATTTGTCTCCGGTCCGACAGCTTCGATAAATTCTCCCAGACCATATACTACGTGACTGATCACATATTCTCCTTCATTGATGAAAATCTCTATCAGATTTTGATCAACAAAGATATCCAGTCTGCATCCACCGGATAGTTCCGGACTTTCTCCGATCAGCGGGTACTCATGAATATTGGAAAATACTCTGCTTCGGTCTGCCACTACCCTTCCACCCATCATTCGGATGTGATATCCTCCGATATTCAGACTGTTACCCTCCTTCAGATCCACACAAAGATAATATGGCTGAGAACAATCCAGCTTATCCTGTGATATCTCTTTATCAGCAAAATAATTTCTGACTTCCGGATGGATACGGAAATATACATGTCCATTTTCAGCCTCTACTACTCTTGGCTGACACATCATTCCGTTCCATTCCCGACCGTCTTTTTCTTTTACTGCCTGCGGCATACGCATCCATCCGATCATTACCCGCCTGCCTGCCTTATCCAGATTGGTCTGGGCTGCATAAAGATCCAGTCCATAATCCACATATTGAAATTCCTCTGGAACGTTCATGATACACCGTGCAGGATCAAATTCTGTACAAGCACAGACTGCATGATTTTCATATCCACTTTCCTTCTCTGCTATGTACATTAAGGAACCCATAAATACATAGGTGTAATCTACTTTAAAAATATCCGGACATTCAAGGATTTTCCCAAATCGTTTATCTGTTATCTGATTTGCAAATGTCCAGTTCGTACCATTCGTGCTTTTATAAAAAACAATTCTCCCTGTTTCTTCTCTCCAGGTACTTCCCAGCACCATGTAATAAGTGTCCCCCTCTTTCCACACTTTTGGATCTCTCGTATGGGTTGGGTGGGCCTGCTCTTCATGATGATTCACCGGAATAATCTCTTTCTTATCTTTCCAGTTATCAAAATGAACTCCATCTCCGGACACTATCATAGCCTGACTGGTAACAAAATGATTATTTATTGCCATGTGGATATTTTCACTGTCTTTTTCCAGATAGCGCACTGCCGAATAATACAGATGCAGCTTTCCATCCTCTTCCAACGCACTGCCTGAAAATACACCATTCTGATCGTATTCTTTTGTTGGAAATAAAGCTATGCCCTGATGCTCCCAATGTATCAGATCTTCACTTATCGCATGTCCCCAGTGCATGGTTCCCCATACGGGAGCATAAGGAAAATGTTGATAAAACAAATGATATTTCCCTTTATAATAGATGAATCCATTGGGATCATTGATCCAGTTTCCCGGTGCTCTTAGATGTAATACGTTTCTGTTCATCATTCAGTCAATCCTTTTTCACTATTTTACAGCTCCTGCTACAACGCCTCCGATAATCTGTTTCTGAAGTACAACATACAGAATCAGAATCGGGATTACACAAAGCAGCAGTCCTGCCATGATTGTACCATAATCCGCAGAATAAGTTCCATAGAAGCTATAAGTCGAAAGCGGCAGCGTCAAAAGCTTTTTATCCGTCAAAACCAGTGACGGAAGCAAAAAGTCATTCCAGAATGCCATCGAATTCAGAATCACCATAGTCGAAATGATCGGTTTCAAAAGAGGCAGTATGATCTTAAAAAAGGTCTGTGCGTGTGTACAGCCATCAATATAAGCCGCTTCTTCCAATGCAATCGGAACATTTCCCCTGATAAAACCATGGAACATAAACACAGACATGGCCATGGAAAATCCTGTATGCATAAAAATCAAAGTAATGCGGTGATTCAGAATATTTAAGGTGCCTCCGTAAATACTCACCAGTGGAATCATGATTGCCTGGAAGGGAATGATCATGGATGCTACCATCAAAGCAAACGTAATTTTTGATGTAACATTATTGTTTCTTACAATATAATAGGCCAGCATAGCTGCAAGCAGAGTCACCAGTACAGTAGCACTTGCTGTTACAATAAGCGAGTTTTTAAATGCATTCAGAAAATCCATCTGTGTAAATGCCTTCACAAAATTGTCAAAAGACAGACCTTTAATCGTAAACAGCCAGGAAAATGGACTTTTAATAATATCCCTTTTTTGTTTCAGAGAATTGATCATTACCATAAGAAACGGAAACATATATGCAGCAAAAATAATAACCAGTATAACCATTGACAGCATATTTGTTATTTTTCTTTTATTTCCTCCGATTTCCATCTGTTTCATTATGCTTCCACCTCCTGCTTTTTGGTCAGATATACCTGCAGCCCACTGATACATGCCACAATGATAAACAAAATGAGTGCCTCCGCCTGACCGACGCCAAACTGACGGGATGTAAATGCCTTTTCATAGACATGCATAGCAGCCATCTCTGTTGTTCCGTAAGGAGCACCCGCAGTCAATGACAGGTTGACATCATAAACCATAAATGCGCGAGACAAGGTCAGGAACAAACAGATCGTAACAGAAGACATCATGAGCGGCATAATAATATTTTTCAATTTTACAAAACCTGAAGCTCCATCAATCTGTGCTGCCTCCATAACATCTTCATTCAGCCCCATAAAGCCTGCCACATAGATCAGGATCATATAACCGGACAATTGCCATACAGATACCAGTACCAGTGCCGCAAATGCTTTATTGGGATCTGACAGCCATGATACTTCAAAAAGTTTCCATCCGGTTGTCTCACCGATTTTCACAAATACTCTGGAAAATACAAACTGCCAGATATATCCCAGTACAATACCTCCGATCAGGTTTGGTGTAAAAAATCCTGCACGGAAAAAATTCTGTCCTTTGATTCCCCTGGTAAGCAGATATGCGATTGCAAATGCCAGTACATTTACCAGAATAACTACTACAATTACATACTTAAAGGTAAGGAGCAAAGATGTCCAGAACTGGGTATCTTTCATAACCCCTGCAAAGTTTTTAAGTCCCACAAAATTCTTTACTTTGGATACACCGTTCCAATCTGTCAGTGTAAGATACACACCATATAAAAATGGTACAACCAAAACTGCAAAGAAACAAAACATACCCGGTAATGCAAACATACAAAAATCTTTGCCTTTGTTTTTTGATTTCATATTCCCGCTCCCTTCTTATTCCTGTTCATCCCAATATTTCTGGACAGAATCTATCAGTTCCTCTCTGTTACTTCTGCCTGCAAGGTATTTCTGCATGGCAGCTCCAAGAACCGACCAGTGATCATTCGGCACAATCGCTGATGCATTGAACGCAGTTCCTTCCTGAACCTTTTCATAAATATCCCGGCTCAGCGGATCTGCCGGTTCATAAGGGTTATTGGCAAACGGTGGAATCACATTACATGTCTTCACCAACATCTGCTGACCGATCTCGCTATAGACGATCCAGTTCAGAAATTCTTTTGCTGCCGCCTGCTCTTTCTCAGATGCCATTTGTCCGTCCAGCATAATTTGCTTGGAAGGTGATCCCTGAATCTTATTGTTTACAAAATCATTCGGATCATTATTCATATAATACGGAAGGAATCCGTACTCGTCCTCGTTTTTAGCGCCGGCTTCCTGTAGATTCGGCCATGCCCAGTTTCCATTGAACCAGAATGCTGTCTTTCCATCCGCCAGGTCAATAGCCATTTCATCATAATCAGCACCCAGAGGATCCCCTTTTGCCACGTTATATGATTTCAAGACATCAAACATATCTAAAAATTCATTCATGCGATTGTATGATTCTAATTCCATCTCATTATTTTTCAGTTTGTTGATGACTTCCTGAGCCCCCTCAGATGTACCGTCGGATGTTTCATATATGTACTGCAAATGGTGGGCTCCCAGGGACCAATCTTCTTTTGCGAGAGACACTGGCTTCTCTATCCCTGCATCCACCAGTCTGTCCAACAAATTCTTAAAATCATCCAATGTAGTAATGGATTCCGGATCAAAATCCTCTCCCAGAGCTTCTTCAATGACCTTCTTGTTGTAGATCAGTCCACGCCCTTCTATACATAACGGAAAACTATATACTTTTCCATTCACCCACGTAAGATATTCTTCTGCTTCTGCTGTCCAGGCTTCCTCTGTCAGATCCGCTGCCTTTTCCTCTGCCAGTGCGATCACATCTGTAGTGTCCAGGATCGACAAAGTAGGCGGATTACCTGAGTTATATAAGCTGACCACTTTGGTATATGGTGAGTCACCGTCTGTAACCGGCATAACCTCCACATGTACCCCGGATTTTTCCTCATAAACGTCCCCCATTTTCTCAAGAGCCGTCTGAATCTCCGCTTTTGAGTTCAAAAGTGTAATACTGGTTCCACTCAGAGACTCATCATAGGAAAAAGTGTCAACTGATGTATCAATCGGCTGTTCTTCCACCGTTTCATTCGGATCATCCGGATCACTTGCAAATCCGAACGTACATCCTGTAAACATTGTTGTCATCAGAACCACCGACAAACCAGCTGCGATGACTTTTACCGCTGCATTCCTCCTCATAAATTCTTTCCTCCTTATTGATTTACTATATCTCGTTTCAAGTAACCGGTTAAGTAACCGGTTACTTTTAATATGATATTAGCACAAGAACTTCTATTCGTCAATCCATTCTAAAAACTTTGGTAATACCGTCTTATTTTTGTTTTCAAAATTGTTAACTTTTTACAAAACCGGTTACTTAACCGATTACTCTTGTCCCCTTCCCCCATTTTTGATATAATGATGAGACAAGGGACAAAAAGTCAGACATGACATGCTTGCATGTCTATGGATGACTTTGGGGACCGCTAAAACATGAGGAAGCAGCCCGATTAGGGCGAATTCCGAATGTTTTTAGAATTTTGGAAAGAAGGATAACTATGGGAAACAAAAAGAACATAACTTTCAATGATATCGCAGAATACACTCATTTTTCCAAAACGACAATTTCCCGCTATTTTAATAATCCGGATTCTCTTACTTTGGAAAATCAGCAGATTATTGCCGACGCACTGGAAAAATTAAATTATAAAGAAAATAAAGTAGCCCGGATTCTGGCCAACGGAAAGACGGAATTTATCGGTGTGATTGTGCCGGATCTGTACCACCATTATTATTCAGAGATGCTGAATCAGATTTTATCCACTTATGAGACATTTGGTTACAAATTTCTGGTGTTTATCGGCAATGAACATGAAGAAACCGAACGCCGTTATATTCAGGAACTGATGGCATACAAAATAGAGGGTCTGATCATCATGAGCCATACCATTCCTTCCAAAGAATTGTCTGAACTGCAGATTCCTGTTGTCACCATCGAAAGGGAGGATCAGTACGTTTCCAGTGTTAATACTGACAATTACATGGGAGGCTATCAGGCCACCAGCCTGCTTGCCCGGCACAATTGTGACGTTCTCATCCACATCAACTCACCGACATCTGAATCTGTGCCCGCTTATGGACGTATCAAAGGCTTCTATGATCTATGTGCGGAAAAGCAGATCCCTCATCAGGTTTTTATTCGTCAGATGGGACATAATTTTGAAAGCACTTATCAGGTTCTGGTTTCTATTGTCGAAGAACTGGAACAAAAGTACCACGACATGAAAAAAGGGATTTTTATTTCCAATGATACCCATGCCAATGTGCTTTTGAATATTCTATTCCGAAAATATGGTTCCCTGCCTGATGATTATCTGCTCATCGGCTTTGACAATTCTCCTGTTTCTCGGGAGGCAATTCTTCCGATCAGCACTATTGGTCAGCAGATCGATCAGATTGCCTATGAAGCAGTCAGCATCCTTGTGGAACAGATGAATGAACGGAAAAAGCGCCGACCTGTAATTTCGGATCAACCAATCCACAAAGTCATTACTCCTGTTCTCATTCGACGGGAAACAACAGAAAAAGA
>JBJFCH010000085.1:0-2908 GCA_051888835.1 Oliverpabstia sp.
TCAGGAGAGATATAGTATAATAAAGAACCGGGACTCACTATTTGTGAAGCGGATTATAATGTCATTTTGTTTTTCAAGACGGGAAATGAAGTCTGTTTGACCAGATAAAGTGTTTGCAGAAAACAAAAGGATGAAATGAAAAAGAGAGAATCAAGTATGAAACAAATATTAATTGTAGAAGATAATGAACTCAACAGAGCTATGCTGAGCGAGATACTGTCAGACGACTATAAAGTTCTGGAAGCGGAAAACGGACAGGAGGCGTTGGACATTCTGAAACAAAACAAGGATGATATCCATTTGATCCTTCTGGATGTCATGATGCCGGTTATGGACGGATATACTTTTCTGGATAAGATTAAGAAGGATGCAGAACTTGCATTGATTCCGGTCATTGTGACAACGCAGGGGGACAGTGAAGCGGATGAAGTGGCTGCTCTGGCTCATGGTGCAACAGACTTTGTTCCGAAGCCTTATCGTCCTCAGGTAATCCTGCACAGAGTTGCCAGTCTCATCAACCTTCGTGAGACTGCAGCCATGGTTAATCAGTTCCGGTATGACCGGCTTACCGGGCTTTATACAAAAGAGTTCTTTTACCAGAAAGTCAGAGAGTGTCTGGAGGCAAATCCTGAAAAGGAATATACAATTCTATGTTCAAATTATGAAAATTTCAAGTGGTACAATGACACTTTTGGAAGGGAAGCAGGTGACCGGATCCTGATTGAGGGAGCCGAAATTTTCCGAAAAAGAGTGGGGGAGGATGCCATCTGCTGCCGGTATAGTGCGGATCGTTTTTTGTGTCTTCTGGATAAGGAACGGGAAAGAATTGGCCGGGAATACTTTGTCAAAGGCAGGCAGAGTAATCGTTCGGAATTAATGGAAAATCTATCTGTGAAACTCGGTATTTATGAGATTAAGGACCGTTCCATTTCTGTGGAACAAATGTGTGACAGGGCACTTTGGGTCGTAGATCGCGTAAAAGGAATGTATAATCAGAATATTGCCGTTTACGATGATACCTTTCGTGAAAAACTGCTGCGGGAAAACGCAATTACGGATGTCATGGCGTCAGCACTGGAAGAGGGGCAGTTTATCGTTTATCTTCAGCCCAAATACAGTCTGCATGATAACAGGATGGTTGGTGCGGAAGCTTTGGTGAGATGGATACACCCGGAATGGGGCTTTATGTCGCCGGGAGAGTTTATTCCTTTGTTCGAAAAGAATGGTTTTATTCCCTGCCTGGATCGATTTGTATGGGAGAGCGTGTGTGCGAAACTCCGGGAGTGGAAGGATAAGGGATATCCGCTTCTTCCCATATCTGTGAATGTTTCCAGAGCCGATATCTTTCAGTCGCATCTGGCAGATGTTTTTTGCAGACTGATCAGGAAATATGACATTGATCCGCAATATCTTCATCTGGAGATCACAGAGAGTGCCTATACAGAGAATTCGAAGCAGATCATCAGTACTGTAGAGGAATTGCGTAAGTTAGGTTTTCTCATTGAGATGGATGATTTTGGAAGCGGATATTCTTCCTTAAATATGCTCAGCCAGCTCACATTGGATATATTAAAACTGGATATGAAATTCATCCAGAATGAAATGGCAAAACCTGTCGAGAAGAGTATCCTTAATGATATCATCAGCATGGCGCACAGAATGGATCTGACCGTAGTGGCAGAGGGGATAGAGACAAGTGACCAAATGAAACGATTGCAGGCACTTGGATGTGATTATGCCCAGGGATATTTCTTTGCAAAGCCAATGCCGGTCACGGAATTTGAAGATTTATTAAAAGTTCAGTGTACGCCGGAAAACAAAGGCGGATGCTGTATTATTTGAAACGTTATTTTTGTAATAACTCAGAGGGAGAAGAAAAAATGAAAAAGAAAAAAATGGTAAGTTCCCTGCTTGTTCTGGCTATGGGTATATCTTTACTGGCTGGCTGCGGAAGTAAGAAGGCAGAAGAGTCAGAAGGGAAGGAAAAGGTGGTTGTTGGACTTTGGGGAAACCAGATGCTGGATGGATATACACAGTATCTTTGCGAGAAATTTCCGGATGTGGAGTTTGAATTTGAGCTGGCAACTAATTCAACGGACTATTACAGATTTCGGCAGGATCACGAAGATATGCCGGACATCCTGACGGTCCGTCGTTTTTCTCTGAAAGATGCAGTGTTGTTGAAAGATTATCTGTATGATCTGGGAGATACAGAATTAGCCTCCACTTATTATGGGACTTACCTTGACAGCTACACTTACGATGACGGAACGGTGAACTGGCTTCCTGCCTGCGCAGAAGTAGACAGCTTCATCATCAACGAAACCCTGTTTGAAGAGTATAATGTACCTGTTCCTACGGATTATGAAAGCTTCATTGCAGCCTGTGAGGCATTTGAAAAAGTAGGAATTAAAGGCTATGTGTCAGATTTTGTTTCTGATTTTACGTGCATGGAAGTACTGCAGGGAATGTCAATAGCAAACCTTCTTTCCATGGAGGGCAGAGAGTGGCGTCAGCAGTATGAAAGCGGCAGCACAAACCAGCTTTCCGAAGAGGTATGGATGCCTGTATTTGAAAAATTCTTTGATATGGCAGAGAAAGTGGGTCTGGGTGAAGAAGCTGAAATGGTAAACAGGATTCCGAAAGAGATGTTTACAGAGGGGAAAGCGGCAATGTACCGTGGTACCGGCGCAGATGTTATCACATTCCCTGGCCGGGGAGAAGATAAAGTCTCGCTTCTTCCTTACTTTGGGGATAAGGAAAGTGAGAATTGGTATCTGACCTACCCAGCCTTCCAGGTGGCAGCCAGCAATAAAGGAATGGACGATCCGGAAAGAGAAAAACTGATCTTAGACATTATGACAGCTATGCTGAATCAGGAAGGACAGGAAAAAATCTCTTATGGTAA
>JBJFCH010000086.1:0-9221 GCA_051888835.1 Oliverpabstia sp.
TCAGTTGTGCGGCTCCATATTATGATAACCGGAAAAAGAAACCGGTCAGCGTGGAAAAACTGGAAGAAGTATTTATGAACAGAATTAGAAATATCCTGGAAGTTGCGATTGCGAACGAAGTTGATTATTTGATACTTGGAGCCTTTGGTTGTGGAGCATTCAATAATCCTCCGCAATTGGTAGCAGAAGTATTCCGTAACCTTCTGGTTGATCAGCGATATGCTGCATATTTCGAAAAAGTTATTTTTGCAATAAAGAAAACCGGTGATGTATGCCAAAACTATGAGGCTTTTCGAACAGTTTTTGAGGAGTAAAATTTAAATGCAGCAATATGCAGGAAAATGCGGTCTGGATTATTTTCAGCCGCATTTTTTTCTGGAGGACAGATGTTGATTATAGTATAATATGGAACATAAGAGTAAGAAAGAAGGAATGTAAATCATGCCATTGTTTATGATTCGCAATGATATAACAAAAATGCAGGTAGATGCGATTGTGAATCCATCCAATCCGGAACTTCATATGGGAAGAGGAACCAGTTGGGCAATTTATAATGCTGCGGGTGAGACAGAACTGACAAATGCGTGCAGAAAAATCGGCGGCTGCGAAGTTGGAAAAGCCGTGTTGACAAAAGGATTTGCACTACCGGCAAAGTTTATTATTCACGCTGTTTGCCCGACCTGGAGGGATGGGGGAGAACAGGACAAGGCATATTTGAAGAATGCATATCACTGTGCCTTACAGATTGCAGCAGAATATGGTTTTCAATCTGTTGCCTTTCCTTTGCTGTCATCAGGATTTTATGGATGGCCCAAAGCGGAAGCATTTCATCTGGCGACGACTGTGATCAGTGAATTTTTAATGGAACATGATATGACCGTGTATCTGGTGCTGTATGATCATGAATCTGTTGAAGTCAGTAAAAAACTGTTTTCAAAAATTGAAGAGTATATTGATGACCATTATGTGGAAATGAAGGACGAGGGATATTTCTATCAGAAGCCTACATTCGAATGTAACTCCCTGCCTCCGGATATGATGGTGCATGATAAAGCAGCCACATATCCATACTTCTCGGATGAACCTGGGAAAAGTGTTCCCCGTTCTTCAAACACTTCTGGTAAGTCAAGAGTGCCAGATTTCGTGAAAAAACTTTCTGTTCCAAAGGGACGAAAACTGGACGAGCTGATGGCTCACATGGATGAGACATTTTCACGAATGCTGCTGCGTTTGATTGACGAAAGGGGATTAAAGGATTCTGATGTTTACCATAAAGCCAATATAGACCGTCGTCTGTTTTCAAAAATCAGAAAAGATGTCAATTATGCGCCGACGAAGAAGACCGTATTGGCATTTGCAATTGCGCTGGAACTTTCTTTGGATGAAACGAAGGATCTGCTTATGAAAGCCGGATATGCGTTTTCAAACAGTTCGAAGTCAGATGTAATCATTTCGTTTTTCATCGAAAACAGAAATTATAATGTTTTTGAGATTAATGAAGTTTTATTTTTCTACGGACAACCGATTCTGGGAGAGTAGAATGGGTTGAATAAAATGTCGCTTCGCATGCGACCAAATACTCTCTTGTTTTTTGTATTGTATAGATACAAACAGAAAACAAGAGAGGAGAATAAACCTATGAAAAAAGGATTAACTGAATTAGTATTCATACTTGACCGAAGCGGTTCCATGAGAGGATTGGAAAGCGATACGATTGGATATGATTCGTCCGTTGACAGATAAAGATTATTATGCAAGGGGATGCACAGCACTTCTGGATGCAGTGGGAAAGACCATTGATAAAATCGGACGAATTCAGAAATATCTTCCTGAGGAAGAAAGAGCAGAAAAGATTATTGTGGTTATTACTACTGACGGTCTGGAAAATTCCAGCAGAGAGTATTCCTATAAACGCCTGCAGGAGATGATTGAACATCAGAAGGAAAAGTATAATTGGGAGTTTATTTTCCTGGGTGCAAATATGGATGCGGTTACAGAGGCAAGGAAGTTTGGCATTTCTGAAGATCGTGCGGTAACATTTGAAAATGACAGTCAGTGTGTACAGTTGAATTATCATGTGGTAGGAAAGACACTGGCAACAATGCGTGCATGTGCACCGAGTGAACGCGTCGGTGATGAATGGAAACAGGAAATCAGAGAAGATTACGAAAAACGTGGCAAGTTAAAATTCTGGAAGAAATAATTTATATGATATTTTATAGATGATAGAAAGTGGTGAGATAGGATGATGAGAGAACATGTAAATCAAATGGATGGTCTCTGGGGACTCATGGTTGGAGATGCCCTTGGAGTACCGGCAGAATTTAAGGACAGAGAGATGCTTCGCAGGATGCCGGTTATGATGATGACTGGTTTCGGAACCCATTGGCAGGAAGTGGGAACATGGTCTGATGATACAAGCATGACACTGGCGACAATGGACAGCCTTTGCCATGGTCTGGATTATGAAAACATGATGAAGCGGTTTAAAGACTGGCTTTTTTACAATAAAGAATACACTCCCCATGGAGAGGTTTTCGATGTGGGTGGCGTATGTAGAAGAGCAATCAAGAATTACAAAATGGGGTTTGATGTGTTGGAATGTGGTATCGATGGAGAAGGTTCCAATGGTAACGGTTCTCTGATGAGAATCCTTCCGGCTGTTTTATTCGTTCTGAAAGACGGAAAAACATTGGATGAGAACACAGTGGAAGTAATCCATAATGTTTCAAAGTTGACCCATTCTCATCCAATCAGTCTGACAGGATGCGGAATCTACGCTTTTTTAGTAGAAGAACTTCTGAAGGCAGAGCCTGGAGCGGATTTGTGCGAAGTATTACAGAAGGGAATCGACAGAGCATTCTTTACGTATGAAAACGAAGAGGATGCATACCTGGCAGCCTCCTTAAGACAGTATCGTCGTATGGAGAAATTGTCTGAGTTTAGACAATTGGAAGAGAAAGAGATCCGAAGCACAGGATTTGTTGTTCATACATTAGAGGCAGCAGTCTGGTGTCTGCTTACAACAAATTCTTTTAAAGAGTGTGTTTTGAAGGCAGTTAATCTCGGAGGTGATACAGATACTGTTGCTGCAGTGGCGGGAAGTCTGGCCGGATATGTATATGGACGGAATGAGGAGAATGGAATTCCGCAGGAATGGATGAAACAACTGTCCAGATTTAAATGGTTAGAAGGTAAAGTTGAGAGGTTTCACAGGACACTTTAGCAGTGCTTGCAGGAAGTGCGGCTGGTATTGACGATTCGCGCTGCTAGAATTAAAGTGGAGGCAGAAAAACAGAAGGGCTTTTTTAAGCAAACTCGCTGATCAAAGCTTTCTAAAATATATTGGAAAAAGGAAAAGAAAGGGTTAGGTAACAGGATGAGAAGAGTTAAGAAAATATTTGGGATTCTGCTGGTGATTTTTGCAGGTTTGTCCTGTATGACTTCCTGTTATTGTTTCTTTGCCGCAATCACAGGTAAACTTGAGATTGCGACGATTGGAGAAACTGTGGCCGGTGCAATATTTTTCGCAGCATATGGTTTGGAGCGGATCTATTATGAGAGGTTTCAGAATTGTACCGATGTGGAACAGTTCTATTATGTTCCAAATGAAGCACCGGTTCAGTTGGCAATCCGCAAATACCAGGCAAACCTTGAAGGGAGAAAGGAATGGAGAAAAACACATCCGACATTCAATGAGCGGGAAAAAGAACATTCTAAAGATTCTACGTTGAAAAAAATACATATTCGTGTTTCTTCTGAAAAGTCATTGGCAGGCTGCGATGACTTTTATTATGAACAATGCCTGAAAGCAGGAATGCATATTGTGATGTATACAGGACCGTATACATTCTTGGATGTGACGGAAGGCAGGGAATATAAGGTGAGCGTAAAGACTGTGAATGACAATATGCAGGATGGAGAAATTACCGGCGCATGGTCATTGGGGTAATGAGGATGCAATATGAATGAACATAAATACAGTGATTATCTGGAATTACGAAATAATTATTGGGAAGTATCAGAACTTCATTATGATACTATAAAAGATTTTACTTTCGATCAGTGGTTTGAACTGAAAAAAGGTGCTTCTCTGAAAATGGCGATTTTAACACTGGCTGAGGAGGAAATCGATCCATTTGGTACTCCTTGCAAAAGTTTTGCAATTTGTGTTTCTGACGATTCGGCAGTGAATGAATTGGGAGAGGAAAAAGCTTCACTCCTTCAATTTTGTGAGGGATACAATGTTACTGTGCTGCGGGAGGAAGGAGCTGTCTTCTATAATTATCAGAATGACCGAAAATACTATATTCGGGAACAGGTCGGACCTGGGGCGGCAGATGATGCGGCATCCTATTTATTTCTCTGGTGGGAAATGATTCCAACTCCGAAAGAAGAAGAGGAAAAAGCACTTCGACGGATTCAGGCAGAGAAAAATCGAATGTTGCTGAATGGAGAACATATCTGCAGGAAGTATTGCCTGAATAATATAGAGCAGGTGAAGGTTCTGGAGAATCGTTTGCAGGAAATGAAAAATGGGCTGAAAGAGAAAGAACTGGACCTGGGAGAAAGTGAGGAAGTTCAAGCAAAGAGGATGAAGATTTGTGGCAGGATACGGGCACTTGAGATGCATCAAAAAGAAATGGCTGCTGCAAGAAAGTATCTATTGGAAAAATTGGAAGAGAAAAATAAATCATAACGTATAGCATTTGTATGAGAGGTATAAGATTGTGAAGGATGTTATTTTGGCGGAATTAAAGAAAATCTTGCCGGAATTTTTCTCGATAAAGAAAAGTCTGTTTCACTATTGGCACATGGCAGAAACACACTATCGTGAGTATTTAAAAGATGAAGAAGTACGCCTGTTGGAAATGAAAAAGAATTTGTCAGAAATGGAAAAAGGGCCAAAGGTTCAGGTGCTTAATGAATATATTGAAAGAGCATCACCTGAAATTAAAAGTATTGCGGAAGGACAAGAAGATACAAGTGGTTCTTGGGCTTTGTTAAATACGTTATTTTTGAGTATGGTTCAAAGGTAAATTTATATATTTGAGATTTCCTGATTTTCTAAGAATCAGCAAAATCGGACTGTTCGTGTGTAGGTGGAGAGAGAAATTTTGCAGTGAAGCGGGAAGAGGTAGTGCACAATCTGAACTGGAAAAAATGTCAAATCATGGAATCTTTGATTTCCGAAGTCCAGATTTACGAGGAACGTCAGCAGAACGGAGAATGTCACAGCTTATCTTATGATGCATTGACTGCTCATGTAGCAATTGTGTTTACCCGATATATGTTACTCGCCATGGAGCAGAGACAGAACGAAGATCAGAGAACTCTGGGCGAACTGTTCTATTTTCTGGTGGATGAGATGGCAGATATCACTTTCTGCCGTTCATTGAGCATCCTTATGGATGTATTAATGGCAAGCCTTCAGGAAATCCTAAAGTTCAGCGATGAGCAGCTTGATACATTTACAGCTGATTTTGAATCAAGACTGCCAGAATATCTGCGAAAAGCACTTCATCCGCAAGTCATAGCGGCATAGATCGCTATTTTATTAGCTGAAATATTGAATTTTCAAGGTGCGAAGCCCATTTGGGGTATGGGAAGTCTTAGTTAGTCAACTAAAATGCAAGGAGGTTCTTTATGAAATATTATGAAATCGTATTTAGTCCTACTGGAGGTACCAAGAAGGTCGCAGATATTTTAATCAACAAGTTGGCAGATGAATCTGCATATATTGATCTGTGTGATAGAGATGCAGATTTTTCTTTTATAAGTCTAAAAGAGGATAATTTTTGTCTGATTGCCGTACCGTCTTATGGTGGCAGAGTACCGGCAGCTGCAACTGAGAGAATACGTCAGTTGAAAGGAAATGGGGCGAAGGCAATCCTGGTTGTTGTATACGGAAACCGTGAATATGAGGATACGTTGATTGAATTGAAAGATACACTGGATGCCTGTGGATTTATTAGCATGGCAGCAGTTACTGCGATTGCAGAACATTCTATTGTCCGTAAATTTGCAGCAGGACGTCCGGATGCACAGGACACAAAAGAATTGGAAAGTTTCGCTGAAAAAATCAAAGAAAGAATTGCTGGGAACTCTTCATATAAACTTGCCGTTCCGGGTAATCGACCTTATAAAGAATCAAAAAGTTTGCCGATGCATCCGTCAGCAAATAAGTCTTGTACAAAATGTGGTATTTGTGCAAAAAATTGTCCTGTAGGTGCAATTAGTATGGAAAATCTAACACAGACAGATAATGAGAGATGTATTTCCTGCATGCGTTGTATTTCGGTATGTCCGAATGGCTCTCGTGAGTTGAATAAACTGGTTCTTGCAGGAGCAGCACAGATGTTGAAAAAGTCATGCAGTGAACGAAAAGAAAACCGGTTAGTATGATGCAATTCAAATATAGAAACTTGAAACAAAGGATTGTCAGGTACATACATTTCTCTGATTTGTGATGAGGGTGGATAAAAAAACGTCTGTAAAGGGATGTGGATGCTGATAACAGGGAGAAGTGAAATAAATGAATGATAAGATACTAAAAATTGCATTGCTGCAGATTCTGCCAACAGGAACGCTTGAAGGCAATCTGAAAAAAGGCATTTCATGTTGTATGAAAGCAAAAGAACAAGGGTCGGATATTGCCCTGTTTCCGGAAATGTGGAGCGATGGTTACGAAATACCGGAAGATATAGAAGTATTAAATCGTATGGCTGTTCCGGCAGATGGAGAGTTTGTGAAAGCGTTTGGAAGACTGGCGGCAGAACTTGATATGGCAATTGCGATTACCATTTTAGAAAAACATGATCCTATGCCTAGAAATACGGTTGTCTTATTCGACCGCCATGGTACGAGACAATATACATATGCAAAGGTTCATACCTGTGATTTTGGTGATGAAAGTAGACTGGAAGCAGGTGATGAGTTTTTTGTTGTTGATCTGGATACAGGAATTGGAAAAGTAAAAGTGGGATCTATGATTTGCTATGACAGAGAATTTCCGGAAAGTGCCAGAATTCTCATGTTAAAAGGCGCAGAGTTGGTACTGGTTCCCAATGCATGCCCGATGGAAATCAATAGATTATCCCAGCTGCGTGGAAGAGCCTATGAAAATATGATGGCAATTGCCACGTGCAATTATCCGGAAGGAAAACCGGATTGCAACGGATTTTCCTCTGTATTTGATGGCGCAGCATATTTACCGGAATTACCTTCTTCCAGAGATACATGTATACTTGAAGCAGACGGAAAAGAAGGAATTTACGTAGCTGAACTTGATATTGATATGCTTAGACAATACAGAAGCAATGAAGTTCATGGGAATGCATATAGACATCCGGAAAAGTACGGTATTTTGGTAGAAAATAACGTTGAGGAACCATTCATTAGAAAGGACAAGAAACGATGACATGATTGCTTTTGGAAACGCAAAAGAATCACTATCAAATATTTTCTGACAGAAGGTTCGAACAAAGAAAGACTGGAGTATACACGGTGTCTGTAAAATGTTTGTGAAGCATGTGTTTTTATGTTTCCTGGTTTTTATTTCGGAATTCTGAAGGTGTCATTTTGTAGTGTTTATAAAAGATTTTTCTAAAATTATTAAAGGATTGAAATCCTGTTTGTTCGCATATTTTTGATATGGAAAGGCTGCTGTGAAGTAATAGATCAGCAGCTTTTGTCATTTTCTGTTTTTGAATATTGTCTTTGAAAGTCATACCGGTGGCATTTAGTATAATTCTCTGGAGTTGACGTTCGCTGTAATTGAAAAATTCAGAAAGTTCTTTTAAAGAAATCGTAGTATAATGTGCCTGCATATACCTGAGAATGTACATAAGATTTTCTTCTGACGTACTGAGGCGGATGTTCGGAACTTCGATGTTCTGTTCGTGATTCCGAAACAGTGCAATAAAAAACTCTGATAAGATAGCATTAATCATCTGTTTTTTATACCTGCGTTTTCCGTTATACTCCATATATGCAGTGTTTACATACTGATGTAGAAGTGAATCATTGCCTGTATGAAAAATCAAATAGGGAATTTCAACTGTTTGATAAAAAGTGCGCCTAAAGAAATCAGACAGAATATCATCTCCTTCCAAAAGCCCTAAAAAGGACTGCTCAAAGGTACTTTTACGTATAAGGATATTCAGAAGAATATCCTCATCGGAAAAAGCACTGATGGCATGTACAACGTCTGGTGCTATGATACAAATGTCACCTGCTTCCATATATAGAGATTGGTTAAGCATCGTGTTGGTGCAGTGTCCTTTTATTACATAAATCAGTTCGAAAAAATTGTGTTCATGCCAAAAAGCCGGGGTGTAGCGCATATGCCTTACAAAGGCTGCATCCAGATCGTCACTGATAAAGATGTGTTCACCGATGCGGGTATTTAGATTCCGTATACTTTCAGGGGAATCTTTTGAATAAGAAATATTCAGAATATCCCGAACCGTTTCCTGTGTACAGGGTAATTCCAGATGTCGGGAAGGATATGTAATATAAAATCGTTTTAATTCTCTTTCTACTGCATTTAATTCGGTTTTCCCCAGAATATTAATCATTTTTATAATCCTCTTATTTTTTGTTTTATGATTATTATATCAGTTTGATGTCGCAAAAGATACTATTTTATGTCTCATTTCTTTCTTTTTCTTAAAGATAATTCATGTTATTTTAATCTTACATACACGGCCGTTAAATGAGAAACTGTATAAAAATAAATCTTGGAGAGGAAGAAAATATGGACACGAAAAGAAAACTTAAATTTACCGAAAAGCTTGCTTACGGACTGGCAGATTTTCCGGAAGCAGCGAATTCTATTTTGGCAGCATTTTTGACTATGTTCTATACTGACAATATAGGGCTGGCAGCTGGAGCAGTAGGAACCATGTTCTTTATTTCAAAATTGTTTGATGGTATTTCAGATATTTTGGCGGGAATTTTGATTGATAAAACCAGAACCAAATGGGGTAAGGCACGTCCCTGGCTTTTATGGTTGGCTGTACCTACTGGTCTTGCTCTTGCTTTGATATTCTTTATACCACAAGATGGGTCAAAAACAATGCAGTTGGTATATGCCTTTGTAACATATAACCTTTATACAGCAGTAATGTTTACAATTACCGGAATTGCAAGAAGTGCTTTACTAGCTTTGATGACACAGGATATGCGTGAACGAGGATCAATGGCATCTTTTGGAATGT
>JBJFCH010000086.1:9321-16502 GCA_051888835.1 Oliverpabstia sp.
GCTTTGATGACACAGGATATGCGTGAACGAGGATCAATGGCATCTTTTGGAATGTTCTTTGGATTAGGTGGAACTATTCTCGGCTGTTCTGCAACTTTTCCGCTGATTTTCAAACTGGGCGGTGATGTGAGAGCCTGGAGAGTTTTGTTCATTGTTTACGGTATAATTGTTACTATTGGTCTTTTTGCAGGGTTTTTCTTGTCTAAAGAATATGTTGCATCTGTTGAGTCTGTAACGAAACAGGAGAGCAAAATATCCTTTGGCGAGGGTCTTAAGTTATTTTTTACAAATAAGTATTTGATTCTGGCATTGATTATGACGGTGCTGGTTAACTTTGTAACACAGGTTAACTCGTCTTCTCAGACATATTTTTATACATATACTATGGGGAATCCCATGCTTACTACAACACTGAATTTGGTCAGCGTTGTCCCGATTCTGGCAGGTATTGTCATCCTGGTGGGGCCTTGCTTAGCAAAATTTGGTAAACGTAATTGTATGTATATTGGTATTATCGGACAGTTTATCGGAAGTGTAATTCGTGGTTTTGCCGGAATAACACAGAGCGTGCCGCTTTTGGTTGTTGGAACAATTATCAGCGGTGCAGTTACCGGACTTCTGGCAGTGCCTGTAAGTACTTTGTTTGCAGATGGTATTGATTATGGTGAGTATAAGACAAATAAGAGAATTGAGGGAATGGGTTCTGCAATTACCAGTTTTTCTCAGAAAATCAGCTCTGGGCTCGCATTGGCAAGTGTAGGATGGGTATTGGCATTGACAGGGTATGTGCAGAATGCGGTGCAATCTTCAACTACCAATATGGGTATCATTACTCTGTATTCCTGGCTTCCGGCGATTCTTCTCTTAATTATTTTCTTGATTTTGAAATTCTTCTACCATTATGATAAAGAGGCAGAAAAAGTAATTGCAGCATTGGAAAGTCGTAAGGCTGGGAAAGCAGATGGTAATGAAGAATAACAGAAGGAGAGAGCAATTAATGAGTATGCTTGGAAAGTGGATTACAAATGGTACAAGTGCACCGTTTTATGCGAGAAAAGAATTTGAAATTCAGAAGGCAGTAAAAAGTGCGGAAGCGAAAGTGTGTGGACTTGGTCAGTTTGTTTTTTATATAAACGGAAAAAAAGTATCTGATCACGAACTTGATCCGGGGTGGACTAATTATAAAAAGCTGATTGAATATGTTACTTTTGATGTGACAGAGTATCTGAATCCAGGTAAAAATGTTCTGGGCGTAGAAGTGGGCAATGGCTGGTTTTTAAAATCGGATGTGAATTATACGTTCACTTTTCCTGATTTTATGCCACCTAATCCCAATCCGTACAAACCTTTTGGCAAATCCCTTGTATTGGCATTGGTGTTGAATGTGAAATACGAGGATGGGACAGAAGAAAGCATTTATGCGAATAAGAGCTTTAGAATGAAAAAACATCCTACGCTGGTCAGTAATGTATATGGGTCGGAAATTGTGGATGCCTCTTTGACAGAAATCGGCTGGAATGAGATTGATTATGATGCTTCTGCTTGGGAATATGCAGTGGAAGTACCGGACGAAGAAGCACCGCAGGGAAGAATGATTAACCAATTTCAGCCTGCTGTAAAAGTCCTTGAAACGTATAAGGGTAATTTTCTGCATAAAATCGGTAATCGGGACATTTATGATTTTTCTCAAAATATGTCTGGGATATTGGATTTAGATATTTACGGAAAAAAAGGGGATGAAATCAGAATTTATCCGGCAGAGAAGCTTGCCACAAACGGGGATGTGGAACAGGTGGCGAAAAACTGGGTGACTGTTAGTACCTGTATTATCTATAAAATTGGTGAAGATAATTGCTGGGAAAACTTTCGCATGAAATTCACATATTTCGCAGGCCGTTATATTGCTATAGAAAAAAGCAGTAAAGATATAGAAATCAGAAATCTTAAGGCAGATGCAATTACAAGTGCATGGAAGAATAGTGGTTCTTTTTCATGCGATGACAGACGGTATGAACAGATTTATTACATTGTGGAAAAAGCTGTAGAAGCTAATATGATGAGTGTACATACAGACTGTCCGACCATTGAACGTTTTGCGTGGCAGGAACCGAATCACCTGATGGCACCTTCGATAATGTATATGAAGGATGGCCGTGTTCTTTGGGAAAAATTTCTGCTGGATATGCGAACAGAACAACATGGAGCTGATGATTGGTTCTTGGATTATGAAGGAAAACGGTTTTATCCAGGAGAGGGTTTGATGCCCTCTCAGTGTCCATGTTATATTCCCAATGTACTCCCGGTTCCGGGAATGGGCAGTTTTTATGATATTATTCCATGGGGAAGTACCTGTATTTTGGGAACCAGATGGCATTACATTTTTTATGGCGATCAGAAGATTATTGAAGAGAATTACGAAGCTGGTAAAAAATATCTGTATTATTTGAAGGGAAAGATGACAGAAGAAGGTTTTATTAATCATGGATTAGGCGATTGGGGGAATCCGGATAATGAGCTTGCCAGAGAAAATGTGGAAACTGCATTTTTATATGCGGATGCTGATACAATGGCATGGTTTGCGCAGATTCTTGGAAAGAATGAGGAAATGAAAGAATTTCAGAATTTCGCTAATCAGATAAAGGAGAGCTATAATCAACGGCTTTTGACTCAGGATGAAAAAGGCAGATGGTGTTATCGAAGCTATGAACATAAGGAAAAACTGGTAGTAACGCAGGCTTGTGAGGCATTGCCACTGTACTGGGGAATAGTACCTAAAGAGAAAGAAATGGATGTTGTGTCGGTATTTCATGAAACGCTTCTGGAAAAGCAGGCATTTGCCTCTGGTGAAGTCGGGCTGCCTTATATTATTCAGACAGCTCGAAAATATGGCATGAATGATTTGATTGCACAGTTTATTACCAGAGAATCTCATCCATCCTATTATGCTTTTGTTCTTGAAGGTCTGACCACTCTGGGTGAATATTGGGAGGAAAATCCTCGCAGTCATTGTCACGATATGATGGGACATATTGTAGAGTGGTATTACAATGGTATTGCAGGCATACAGCCTTTGGAGCCAGGTTTTAAAAAAGTTCTGATAAAACCATATTTGCCCAAAAGTATGGACCGCATGGAATGTAAATATGAGTCAGTCAATGGTCCGATATTTGTTTCCATGCAACGGCAGAACGACCAAATCAAACTGGATGTTCAGGTTTCGGAGAATATTTCTGTTGTGATTGATAGAGCAAATTTAAGATAAGAAATCAAGGGGACAGACTCCGTGACTCTGAGAGTTGCAGAATCTGTCCCTTTGACATAAGGTAACTGTTCAGGATTCTTTTGTCAATCCAACTACGCCAAATGCTCCGGGACCGCCGTGACAGGTAATAACACCGCCGGTAGGAACCCATGTTACTTTTTTAATGCCTTCATCATAAGCAGTCTGCTCGGCGACTCTCATGATTTCTTCGGATAATCCCGGTGTCTGGATCAGCCAGAGTTCCTCTTTGTCAAGATTCTGCTCTGCTATATAGTCTGATATCAGCCGGGGAACTATTTTTTTCATGTTTCCGCGCTGCTTTTTAGTAGCTTTCAGATAACCATTCAGAATTTCAATACAGGGATGAATTTTTAACAGCGTTCCGCAGATGGCAGTGGCGTTGCTGACTCTTCCTCCGGCTCTTAAGAACTCAAGAGTGTCGGGAACGAAGCACATATGCACCTGGTTGGATAAAGACTGTGCAACTGTCAAAGCCTTATCGATGGTCCAATCCGGATGTTCACGAAGAAGTCTTGCCATAGTTACGACGACCACATACTGACCGGCTGATACCTGTTTGGTATCAAGGCTTTTGATATAATTACGGCCTTCTGCAGCGATTTGAGCACTCTGATAGGAACAGGTAGTAACTGCGGAATAAGCAAGATAAAGAATCTGAGCATCCGGATATGCAGCATGGATCCTGTCAAAGGCAACAGTAAAATCTTCCGGAACACAGCCGCTGGTTTTGGGCAGAATTCCTGTTTCTTTATAAAATGAAACTACGTCCGATGCAGGGAAACTTCCGTCCTCTTTTGTTGTGTCACCGAAAGAAACGTGCATCGGTACAAGTTCGATTCCCTCTTTTTTTGCCAGATCAGCCGGAATATCGGATCCGGTTTCTGCTATCAATATAATCTGAGACATATCATTCCTCCATAAGCTTTTTGTATTTTGATCATGTTCATATATGATTACTGTCTGCTGTATATGCAACAGCCATATGATTTAACGTGGTTTTAATAACTACTTATCATTGTACTGTATTCGTTCTTGTGATACAATTTACAATACCAGGATATTTGTAAATAATTGAAGCTGAAGGGAGTATAATAGATGAAAGATATCGGACTCAAAAAATATACAAAAAGGAACCTTTTTACCAGACAATGTATCGGTGAAGCACTTATCGCACTGTTGGACGAGGTGCCTTATGATCAGGTTAATATCTCCATGATCTGTAAAAAAGCAGGAATTTCCCGAATGACTTTTTATCACTATTTTTATACCAAAAATGAGATCATGAATAATTATATCTATGAAATATTTACGAGCTTCCAGCGCAATATATCTTGTCCCATTACAATGGAAATCATACGGGACTATGACTATATTTTGCAGGCAATTTTATTCTTTGACCAATATGCTTCCTTTGTATTGACTCTGCGTAAGTCGGGTCAGTATTGCCTTCTTCTGGATAATGTGAATCATTATTTTGAAGAAGTTGTGGCACTATCTTATTCAGGATCGCTGTATGATCTCTATTTTTACAGCGGAGCACTTCTTAATGTTTTCGTATTGTGGGAAGAAAATGGGAAGAAAGAGACACCGGAAGAATTGGCAGCTGTTATGTGCAGGCTGATGAAAAATCCCTGTGGGATAAAAGAATAGTTGATGGATAAGCAAAAGGCTTAGGAGTCTACAGATATTTAGAATCCTAAGCCTTTGATAGTAATATACGGCAATAAATCATTATTCAAAGCTATCCCAAGTCAGATAGGGTCTCTGGAAGATCCCAACTAAAGCAAGCAACAGGCACAGCAGCCCCAAACAAAAAACACCGACCATCATTAGCATGATAAAAGGCAGGAAGATTGCTTCCAGTAAATTGCCACATCGGGTCCAACATTTGATGAGTGTTACCAGACCGGCGATTGCAAAACCACCGCCTACAATGATACCTGTTAAAATGGCTCCGATGCCAATTTCAAAATCAAGACTGAACAAATAGATATAAAGTATTGGTGCACCGATTCCACAGTATAGCAGTAATCC
The DNA here is from genome assembly GCA_051888835.1 of Oliverpabstia sp. Taxonomy (GTDB): domain Bacteria; phylum Bacillota; class Clostridia; order Lachnospirales; family Lachnospiraceae; genus Oliverpabstia. The sequence goes on from JBJFCH010000086.1 coordinate 14,639, forward strand.
ATCCCAGAAGGAAAAAATCTTGCTCCAATGAGGTTTCAAAGGCAGATAAAGTATCAGACCCAGAAGGGCAAACATCATACAGAGTTCACTAAATAATTTTGCAAGTTGATTCATATCCATTACGTAATTCCTCCCTACTATTAAGTTGATTCAATAAATATTATGAGACAATTTTTCCAATATATCGGCAGTTTCCGTTGCTGTCAGTGTCAGAGGACTTCCGGGAAGATAGGTCATCCAGCTATGAAATGCTCTGCTTAGATTTGGCTCTTTGATCCAGATGGAACAGAGACCGTCAGATAAAGGAAATTGTCTTGTGGTAAAAAAACCGATACCCTGTTCAGCAGAAGTACACATGGAAAGATAGTCAGGGAATACATTTTCTCTGAAAATATATCCGGTTACATTTCCGGAGCGAATTGCTTCTGCCAATTCACGCATCAGCCAACGACGTTCTTCCGTGGTAAATGGAGTGACAATTTCAACCGGGTAATCATCCAAAGTCCCATCCATCATAAAACGTTTTAATCCGGCTTCTGAAAAAATGGTGTAGAAGTGAGATACCATTTGAAGAAGAGAAAAACGTTCCTTTGCTGCCTGTAATATTTGTTCATAACCGGTCAGCCCCTGCCGTATGTGGGATAAGATAAACTCGTCTGAATAAAAACGGGCGAAACAGGGTTGATCCATTGCCATATAGAATCCATCCGGTTCCGTGCACCGCTGATAGGATTCAAGAATTTCCAACGGATTACTGGTATATTGGATCAGGCTGTAGCATGAGGTGATCAATGACTGAAAATGCCGCCGGTAATAAGCTATTGAATCCGGACTGCGCAGCAGCATTGCACATGCGCCATCTTCTGACAGACATACCACACAACTGTGTGTTATAAGAAAGTATGGGAATGGATCAGTATAATGTGTGGAAATATTGTTGTCATAATAGTAGTACGGATGATAGTGTTGTCTGGATAACAGGCAAATTGGCAAAATCCGACAGAAGAACTCCAAATTATGCAGATTGATATCTGTTCCTGTAGAAGATGCATCAAAACATATGATCTGAGTGATGTCCATTGACATTTTATCATCCATGTAACGATGAATCAGATCGGTATGTAAAAAGGTGTCCGAAGGTGGAACCGTAAGCTCCAATCGGGCGTCTGTTCGGGACATCTCTTCGGAGAGTACCATGCGCAGCAAGAACTGTACATTTGTTTCACCTGTAAATACAGATTTTTCACCTGCGTACTGTTCAAGATCCATCAGTAACCGGGTTCTTTCAAAGGCCGGAGCAGAAAAATCCAGGCAGGACAGATTGCTGAACAGTTTTCCGACCAGTTCATGGGAATGGCGTGTCCCTTTCTTCTTAAACTGGTCATCATAATAGGAGCGTAACCTTTTTTCTTCCGATGGAGTTAGCCGCAGATGATAGATTAATTCATCAAGGGCATGATACGGAAGGGTCCTTGAGCCAGTCAATACTTTGGAAAGATGTGTACGCTCCATACCCGTTAAACGGGCAAGGGAAGAAACAGATATCTGCTTATCCTTCATAAGTTCTCGCAAGTATTCACTGAATAACAGCATATTCTGCCTCCATTTCTACAAGGGTATAAACACATTTATTATAGCATGAGGAAATTAAATAATATGTGCACAACTTTGCGGAATGTTTTGCACAAATCTTGTCACACATCAGAATCATATATTTTTCAAAATCTTAAATATTGTGAAAAGATTTTTTCGTAAAAGCGATATATTTTTCTACGCTGTCATTGACATATTTTCCTTTTTTCCATACAAGACCTATTTCCTGACGTATTGTTGGTGTCACCGGGATGCCGATCAGTCCGGGCAA
>JBJFCH010000087.1:0-16413 GCA_051888835.1 Oliverpabstia sp.
CACACTCTTTAATGTGTGTTTCGAGGTGGTCTTTCAGCTCCTGGCTGAGATGCATCTTCTATCTGCTTTGCGATATAAAGACTGTTACCAGTGCCGGTGAAATAAAATACCATAATGTTTCTCCTTCCTGATTTTTCTTGCATCTTCACTGAATCGATGCTATAATTCGGTTGTTTCTACCGATTGTTACTACCGATTATATTCTCCGGTTGTAACAATCGGTCAAGAGGTTTTAAAAAAATTTTTTGAAATTTATGTAAACAATAAGGAGGGCATTTCACAATGTTTACCATGAAACAGGTCTGCGAAGAAACGAATATGACCTATCAAGCCTTGAAATATTATTGTAATGAAGGCTTGATTCCAAATGTGAAACGAGATAGCAATAACCATCGTGTTTTTGACGAGCGAGATGTAAAATGGATTAAAGACCTTGTCTGCCTCAAAAAGTGCGGTATGAGTATTCAGGAGATGAAAGAATATCTGGAACTGTGCCTGGAGGGAGAGTCTACTATTCCACAAAGAAAGGAGATGCTTGCAAAAAAGCAGGCAGCGTTGCGAGTTTCCATTCAGGAATTAGAGGATAGTGTTTCCTATATTGACTGGAAGCAAAATTTTTACGACGAAGTTCTCTCTGGCAAACGTCCCTACGTTAGTAATTTAATTCAATCAAATGAATAATTATAACGCTGGATGGCAAAATTTCTTGCCATCCAGCTGTTTATCTACTTTTTCTCTACATTTTCATACGTTTTCTATGAGATAACCTTTGCCAACATTTGGGACTGCAAATAAATTCTAGTTTTTTAATCCAACCAATTCCTCCATTAATTTTCTTCCACGTTCCGGCTCTACACCCATGTAAGACAGCAGTTCCACTGCCTGATATAAAGATGCACCATGAAATAGTTCATAGAACGGATTTCCCTTAAGAATTCCGTATGTATTCATCAAGTCTCTAGCCGCAGTCTCATACCTGTCATCTTTCAGGAACTCTCCGAACATGTCATCCATTGTTAACGGCATCCTCACATCATCTTCTGACTCAAACCAGATTTCCTCTTTCAGCCGGATATCTGCGGAAGACGACCCAACCTGAATTTCAAATCTACCCGTTTCCACTGCAAATCGGTTCAAATGTGGAATATAGTATGCAAAGGCATCTTCATCCAATATCACTTCCACCCGCCTTGTTTCTCCCGGTTTCAACATCACTTTTGTAAAGCCTTTCAGTTCTTTCTTTGGCCTAAACATGTGAGATTCCAAATCTGCTACATAGACCTGCACAATTTCCTGGCCCAAACACTTTCCTTTATTCGTTACATCTACGGACACCTGCAGATATTCTTTATTTCTTATTTTTACCGGCATTCTTTCGTCTGCCTGCCCTATCACAGATAGTTTTAGATTCGAATATGAAAATTCTGTATAGGAAAGACCAAATCCAAACGGATACTGAGGTGCGATTTCCTGCGTGTCATAATATCGATATCCTGTAAGTAAACCTTCATGATAATATACATTATCCTTGTAACCCGGGAAATACTGATAAGCCGGTGTATTCGCCAATGAAACAGGAAATGTTTCTGACAATTTGCCACTTGGGCAGGATACTCCAAATAAAAGATTTGTAATTGCACTTCCAAAACCTTCCCCAGGAATCCATGCATGGAGAATCGCTTTAACATCTGCCTCTATGTGCCGATATTCTATTGCAGAACCACATTGCGTAATTACGACAATTTTACCATTAACTTTTGCCAATTCATGCACAAGTAAAAGTTGAGCCTCCGGAACTACAATCGTTGTCTGGTCTAATGCTTCTGTGCTACCAAATCCTACAAATACAAGCACTGCGTCTGCGTCTTTTGCAATCTGTACTGCTTCCTGAATCTGCGTTTCATTCGTCTCCGTTCCCTGATATCCTTTCGCATAACTGACTTCTGCCATCTTTCTAAGATATTCCAACGGATAATCTAACTGCCTCGGTGTCAGACTGGAACTTCCTCCACCTGTAAAGTAAGGCTGTTCCGCCAGTTCTCCAACTACAGCGATTTTACTGCCTTTCTTTAATGGCAAAATGGCATCTTCATTTTTTAGTAATACTGTACCTTCTTCGATAAGATGTATTGCATTTTCATGATGCTTGTTCCAATCAATCTCAACCGACTTTTTATTACATGTCACTTTATCTACTAATTCCAGAATATGCCTTACACGCTGGTTGATTTCTTCTTCTGTGAGCAGTCCATTCTCCACAGCCATCTGCATCGCATCTATCTGCCCGCTTGGTCCCGGCATTTGCAAATCCAGCCCGTTTTTGTGAGACATCACCTTATCCTTCACAGCGGACCAGTCTGAAAGCACGACTCCATCAAATCCAATCTCTTCCCGTAGGATATCCTGAAGTAACCGCCTATTTTGGCAAAGATATTCTCCGGAGGCTTTGTTATAGGACGCCATAATTGCCCACGGACTTGCTTCTCTGACTGCAATTTCAAATGGCTTCAGATAAATTTCCCGAAGTGGACGTTCCTCTACATGAACATCCACCGAAGTTCTTCTTGTTTCCTGATCATTTAACACATAATGCTTTAGGCATGTGCCTACTCCCTCTGACTGCACACCATTGATAAAAGAAGCTGCCATTTTTCCTGACAAATATGGGTCTTCCGAGTAATACTCAAAATTGCGTCCTCCTAGTGGTGAACGTTTTCCGTTTACTCCCGGTCCAAGTATCACACCTGCACCACAGTCCTGACATTCCTCACCAATATACCGACCAGTTTCTTTTATAAGTTCCTGATTCCATGTGGCTGCCATTGCTGCTTCACAAGGAAGTGCTGTTGTCTCATACATTTCTCCCTGCATGGTGTAAGATGCCTCATTTTCTGCATCGGTTCCTTTTACTACACGGATACCATGAGGTCCATCCGCAAGTAGGATCTTTGGAATTCCAAGTCTTGGAACCGGATTGGTAAATCCCATATCCGCTCCTTCCAACAAACTGATTTTTTCCTGTATTGTTAATTGTTTCAGACATTGTTCAATATTCATAGATATATTCGCTCCTATAAAAATGCAATTTCAAGTAATTCCGTTGCATCACTTCCCTCATAATGCAGATAAAGGGCATGATTTCCACTTATCTCTATCTCTGTCTCAAAACATTTCCATTCCTCAGACGGCTTAATGATAATTTCGCCAAGTTTCTCTTCCGTTCCGGATTCATCTGCAGATAGTATGTACCTTCCATTTCCTTTTCCTCTTGATGTAACGAATACTTTTACCGGTCCATTAAATTCAAAGTACTTAAATCCAATCAATGTCCTCTCTTTAATATTCGTAATATATCTTTCTTCATTTCCATCTGTTATATAAGGAATATCTGCATTCACTGCCGTATTCGTAGCATGAGGCATATGTCCATTTGTAATGTTACATGCACATGCAGCCGCATAAGTTCCTTCCGCAGCCAACGGTCCTCCATTTAATCCGCAACTTGTACATTCTACCTGTTCAATTGTCCCATCCGGCTGAATCGTAACAGGTTCCGCACATGCCTGACGGCTGAACGTTGTATTATGAGTCTGCCTGTGATAAAAGATATACCACTGACCGTTGATATACTCCAGACTTCCATGGTTATTCGCTGTCATGTTCAGTCTGTCTTCTGGTCTTCTTCCCTGATACCCTACATCTCCATTGGAAATAATCGTACCCCGATAAACAAAATCATGATCCGGAAATTGACTGGTTGCATAACAAAGTTCATGGCTATTCTCAGAAGAATAAATAAAGTAATACATACCATTTACTTTTCGAATAGACGAAGCCTCATAAAAAGAATGTCCATAAAAGCTACTGTCTTTTGGGGTATCAAACTGTCCAGGTACAATCCGCATTACCTCTCCCACAACAGTCAGCATATCATCTGCAAGTGTTACTGTGTTTGCTCCCATCAAAGGGTATCTTAAATCCTTCGTATCTTCTTCCGTTCTTGCAAATAACATCTTATTCAGCATTTTTACTGTGTCTTCTTTACTCTGGTGACCTGCCGTTTGTGTACTTGCATTCTGTTGCTTACTATCCTTATTCCCTGCCGCATGTGCCCATGCCGCAACCATGGAAAATGACCATCCATGATACAAACGGATCACACCATCATCATTAATTACAGCCGGATCCGCATCCAGATATGGACGGTAAACCGTTCCATCCGGATTCTTCACATAACCATAATGCTCATATCGTCCTGCCGGACTGTCACATACTGCCACATGAATCTTATCGTGAAATCCCGTTCCACTTTCATGTTCTACCATATTGTAGTAGAGATAATATCTTCCGTCATTTCCCTGCACTACATCAGGAGCATACAGATCGTTCTCTTTGCCCTCCACATAACCCGGATTCTGTTTTGCTTCAAATATAACTCCCTCATATTTCCAATCAGTAAGGTCATAAATAGAAGCAGACCAACATACATAGTTTTCTTCTGAACAATAGCGCGTACCACCTTCTGAATCATGAGAACCATACAGATAAATACGATCACCAAACACATGCGGTTCACCGTCGGGAATATATTCATCCAATGGTAAAAAGGGGTTCATTGCCTGCTTTGTCACTTTGTTTTCCTCCTCGCTCAATTCTATATTCTTGTATATGCGAAAACCGTGTACTATTAATCTCAATTAATTAATACACGGTTTTCTTAGATTTATTGTTTTACATTTAACTTTCTGAAATTAATATGCCAGAATATGTGCCGGATTTTCTACGGTAAGTTTATTAATTTCTTTTTCAAATCCAAGTTGCCGCAAAGTCGGAAGAGCGTTTCGTATAAAACCGGTATAACCAGTACCTCCGTATGCTATACTGCGGGACTTGTCATAGGCATCGTGTCCCATTACAATTTGGTCTCCGTACCCTCTTCTTAACAATTCAACAAGAGCTTTCAGACGATCCATATTATCCGGAAGAGAATTAAGCTGCATATCCCATGAATCAAATCCTACATTCACTCCCATGTCTAACAGGGCAATCATCAAATCGATATCCACTGTTTTCGATGCATTGAAGTCCTGAATATAATCAATCTCTGACACTGGTCTTCTAATCAGCGAATCCATATGAAGCATCAATAGCTTGTCTGGTTTTACTCCGAGATCAAGCACCATTTTTGCCACAGGAACGCATTCATTGATTCCCATTGGATATCCATTATGAATATGAATGGAGCAGCCTGTATCAGCAGCTACACGTGCACATGCACGAACTGCCTTAATCTCATATTGGTCTACACCCATTACATTCCCTTGTGTATTAATTGCACATTTCATAAATCCTGGTTTAATTTCAGTGTTTTGAAATCCATCAGTGATTTGTTGTTTAAAGATTGCTACTAATTCCTCTTCTGACATTGCTTTAAATGCTTCTGGCTGAGTCCGCGATGTATAAAGTCCCGTACATGTTACAACATGAATTCCTGATGTTTCTGACAGTCTTTTCAGCCCTTCTACATCTTTTTGGGGGCCGACTGTAATAGGAGTAGCGTCAACAATTGACTGCCCTCCCATTTCTCCAAATGCCTTCAGTTCCCCGACCATATAATCCATATCGTAGAGTGATGCACAATCTTTTGAAAAAGTTCCCATTCCACTACGTAGTGTAGGAAGATTTTTCATATTCAGTTCTAACATGGAAGCCGGAATATATTCAAGATTCTGACGTACCTCCGGCTCCACGGATGCCTTCATCATATCTGTAAAATCACAGAGAAGATGTTCATGCATAGAAGTGAATCCCAGTTCTTTCGGTGTTATTTCCCCACATACTGTTTTAATTGTACTCATCCTTTATTCCTCCGTCTTCCCATAATAGCGGTCAGTTTTTTCTTTTTTAAGCAGAAACAGTTCATCCATACACTGCGCAATCTTTTCCTGAATTTCCTTGTTAGGCATTAACTTATGAATCTGCCCGATTCCAGCGCCAAGCATCGGAGCCATCATAGGATTTTCAAGCAGTGTTCCCAGATATTTATCAAGAATCACTTTGCCCTCCGGATCAGCCTGAATCTCTTTAATCGTACTTTTATTGTTAAAACGCAAAGATGGATCATACTCGTTGCGCTTTGCATATGCTGGAGTTTCTGTCAACTCCACACATTTACTAGGATTATCCACACTATACAATGAAACCTTTCCAGTTAAGACCGGTGTATTCTGTTCGAAATCATACTGTACTCCATCAAGCAGCTCAGGTTTTTCGCCCTCCTCTACCCACTTCATCAGTGCTTTCATTCCGACAGATGTGGTCAGGTTAAGGCCGGGACTTGCGATATCTGTGTGTCCGCCTCCCGGTGTCATGAAAAGTCTGAGGAAATCCTGTACTTTACTTTCATCGCCCATATAAGAAACGACTTTTTTGTAATAATCGATCGTTCCATCGCTTGGAATCGTGTCATCATTTACAGCATGAGTAAGCAGAATCTTTGCGTCCGATTGTTTTGCCTCGTAGAGATCCGGATTGTTGCATTCCAGACAGCCTGTTACTCTTACTGCCTCCTTGAAAAATTCCTCCAATCCTCTGTAATCGACCTTTGACCAGTCATACTGCATATCTCTTGTAACCCATGAATCTACAATAGCCTCAAACATACTGTTCATAATCGGCTGGTAGCTGCCATCCTCGAGCTGACGTATATTGCAGCCGCCTCCCTGTTCTCCGATTGCTCCTGAACTCCAGAAATGTGTTCCCGGACGAAAACCATACCAGATGAAATGTCCGTCTCTCGTCTTTGGACCATCAAAAATCAGCTTCATAACTCTTGCATCTTCTTCGGTTATGACTCCGTCAGCAGTTTCCATTCCGACACATTCTGTTGGGTCAAATTCAGGCATTTCAGAGGTCTCGATAAAGTCATATCTACCTCCGTTCACGCGAATCGCCTCCCTGCGAAATACATCCATTTTAGCAGGAGTCACCACATGCTTTTCCTGATTCATTACAAGCATTCCCCATGTATCGCTGACTATCATCTCATTCCAGTTGATTGCCGGATCTACAGCCCAGAAGCCATCAAAGTCCTCCGGATATAACTGTGCCTCTGTGAGTGTCTGTCGTCCGCCACCGGAAGCCCCCTGCATATATGAATATTCAGGCTTTTCCCCGTAAACAGCCTCAATTACCTTCTTTGCAATTGCAACCATACTGTGAGTTGAACGATATGCCAGATTTAATATGAGTTCATAATCAATCTTCTTTGTCTCCTCATCAAATCCAAAGCTGAATACATCTCCCGGCACGCCGCCGTCTGTATTTGCAGTTGCAAATCCATTTGCCACTGCATTGAATGGCATCACGATACGATTCTCTCTGCCGAGGATTTCATAAATATGATGTGTTCTGATTCCGCCTCCTGTACAAGCAAGAAATCTTCCATTCCAGTCCACTGGGCAAAATACCTGAATTGTTGCAGGGTGAGCACCATATCCTTCTTCCGACAGCACTACGCGGAAGACCTCCTTCCAGTCTCCGTGTGCCGGTTCCCATTCTGCCGATACAACAGTAACATTTTCATGCTCTTTTAGTGCCTCACGGACAGTCTCAATTGTTGCCCTTGCTCTCAATTCATCCGGAGCAGGATTAACTTCTGTCTGAATCCACTGATTAATGCTTGTTTGATGATAACTAAATGCTTGTGCCATAATATTACTTCCTTTCTTTTCGTGTCTTTTTTATACAATTGCTTTATTTTTAATCTTTTTAAGTTTCTGATCCAGTGCTTCCGCTACATTATCCGGTACTTTTCCCGCTGACAAAAGTCCCCTTAAAGTTATATTATCTAAAAGTGCAGACGTATCAACTGCTGCGCCTTGTGTTTCAACCTTTTCGCCGCCATATCGCTCTACCATATTTTTTTGTATTTCCGTCATCATAGGACCAATCAACTCTTTCGCCTCTGGATTTGACATAAGAAGTCCCATGGTACAATCTACAGAAAGGTATGAAGCATTATCTCTATTCATAGTGTGTTGGCACTTAGGTTCCGTCATCTGACCTGATCCAAAATCTCCCCAGATGTCTTTCAGCCATGCAATACTATCCTCTGTCCAGCGAAGCGCACGACTACATATCTCAGTCTCCGGTAATAAAGTTGAAGAGTTTGCCGTACTAAATCCATGAGGTCCATAGGCGTATACGTGACTCTCAAACATTACCCCATTCTCTGACAATGCATTCGTAAAACGAATGGAATTACTAATCGGTACCACATTGTCTGTTCTGGTTGCAAATACAAAACATGGACAAGTATTACCGTCCACACAACTTACTACATCCGGCGCACTTTTCAAACATGCACGCGCCGTCTTCTCTTCAGTTACTGCATATCCCAAGATTGCGGCATCCGGTTTATTTTTTGCAATAGTCGCTGCACATGCCGCAAGATGCCCTCCTGCCGAGAAACCAATAACTGCAATTTTATCCGCATATAAATTCCATTCCTCTGCCTTAGTCCGAATCAAATCCATTGCCTGTTCGTAATCCTGCAAAGGATTTGGCCACACTGCATCTTTTCCTACAGAGTATTTCAACACAAAAGCCTGAAATCCAGCCTGCAAATATGCTAATGCAACCGGATCCGCCTCTCTGTCAGAACACATGTGATATCCGCCACCTGGCAAAACTAATATAGCCGGGCGTTTGGGAATATTGGAAAATTCCCCGTTTACCTCCAACAAATACGCTGTCAATGCTACGTTTCTTTCTTTATTTAAAATAATCGTTTCGTTTCTCATCATCAATATCTCCCATCAAGTAATGAACCAATGCCAAATTAACAATCACTTCATTTTTTCCGTTGCCAACTTCCCAGATATTTCAGACTTGGCTTTGGATATCTAGTCTGTGTTTTTCTATCTACAGCAATTAAACCAAATGTCATAGAAAAACCTTTCTGCCATTCAAAATTGTCAAGCAGGGACCAGTGCATATACCCTTTTACCGGAATGCCATCTTCGATGCAGGCGTTTACTCCCTGCAGTGCTTTGCGTATAAATTCCACTCTCCGGGTATCATCTGCTGTTGCAATTCCATTCTCCGTAACAATAATGTCTCCTTTATATACTTCAGCGACCTTTCGAATAACATGTTCCAAAGCTTCCGGATAAAATTCATAATTCATCTGTGTCAGTTCTGCACCTTCCGGTGCCGGAAGACTTCCATCTTCTCCCATCAATGTTCGGGTATAATTCTGTAGTCCAAAGAAGTCGTCATTCTGAATAAATGGTAGATAATGCAGGAACTCCTCATTCCATTCCTTTACGGCAGCTTCTTCTCCGCCTGACTGTACCTGTATATCATGTAGACTTAAAGTCAGTCCTACTTTTAAATGAGGACAAATTGCTTTCATGGCATCTCTTGCCGCTTCATGCGCACGCATCACCAACAGATCTCCCTCCTGAGTTCTGGAAGATACAAATGTCTGTGGAGTTGCTGTACCAAATATCTGTATTGTTTCCTCTTCCACCGCTTTTTGATCCGCCATAAAGCTTTCCATATTTAAACCAACTTGTACACTTCCTTCCATTTTCTTTGCTGTTGACTTTGCATTTTCATCAGAGCCACCATTCTGTCTCTCCGCCATCTTTTTCTGCATCTGCAGCATGTATCTTCTTCCGATTGCTGCAATCTGCAGTCCCATATTGGCTTCATTGATTGTGCAGACATATTCTAATTCATCACCAATCTGCTTTGCGATATAGGTACAATATCTTTTAAAATACTCCACTGTACTTTCTGACTCCCATCCACCTGCTTCAATCAGCCACTTTGGGCTCGTAAAATGTAACATGGTAACAATTGGCTGAATGCCATTTTCTTTGCAGCACTGTATCACTTTCCTATAATGTTCTACTTCTGCTTCGTCGAATTTCCCCTCTTCTGGCTCAATTCGTGCCCATTCAATTGAAAAGCGATAGGAATTCAGTCCCGCTTCAGCCATAAGCCGAATATCTTCTTCATAACGATTATAGTGATCTACCGCATCCAGTGATGGTTCTGCAAAACTGGAATGTTTCATCTGTTCCTGCGCCCAGTAATCATTGTGGATGTTATTCCCTTCCACCTGATGCGCTGCTGTAGATGCTCCCAGCAAAAACCCCTTCGGAAATTCTCCCATACCATTCGCCTCACTTTCTATTGTTTTTTTATCTGATTCAATGCCAAATTAATATCCTTAAGGATTTCAGGCGTTATCAGACTTCCCATCTGCTTCAGGCTATCTTCTACTGTCATCTGATCCATCATACGCTGCAGCGATTCCGGAATCTGAATATTCTGTGCCACGTCACCGTATGCCGCTGTCGCCTTTTCCTGGATAGGTGCAAGAACAGCAGCTGCCTCGGATGATTTCTTCAATTCAGCCATGGTATCTTTGACAGAATAATAACCTTCAATCACTGTCAGTTCCTCTTTATCAAACCAGTTCACAACTTCTCTTCCGGCTTTCAAGTAGCTAAGATTTGCTTGTTCTGCTTTCCTAATTACCATCTGATCTTTCAGTTTTCCGCTGCTCACTTCAATTCTATGTTCTCCACTGATCGGAACATGGAAAATAAAAATCTTATCTCCTGTCTGAGTTCCAAATTTCTTTCCATCCACATAAAGGGTCACTTCCGACTGATTGGAATACACTTTGATTTCTGTTGTATCTTCCGTTCTGTCAACATACCTACTGCCACACAGATGAACAAACGGTTCTTTTGACAAGTATGCTTTATAAATATAAAATGCATCTTTTTTTATCTTTCGATCAAACGTAACAAGCCCTTTTTGGTTCTGTCCCGGTTTTCCTCCTTCATCACGCCCATCTGCTCCAAAATCAAACATATTCCAAACGTGCATCGCCCAGATATAAGGGCGTTTACTCCACATTTCCAACATATGTTCATGATAAACAGCCTGATAGCTTTCACTCCAATCTCCCTGCTCCGGCACCGCAGATTGATAAGTTGGATTTGCATCTGCTCCGAATTCAGACAAACCCATTACGGTATCGGAATGTGCACGATGGAACTCGTCAAACCACTGGTCGTTTCCATCCCAGTTCCCCACATACCATCCGTAGTAAAGATTATAGGAACGGATATCCGGCAACGTAACAATTTCCTCATTCGGATCCAACATCATTACATGAGCCATAGTAGTTGGTCGAGTAGAATCCAGTGAATGGCATAGTTCATTTAATTCCCGGTGGTTATCAATCAAGTCCTCTGATACACCACCAGTTGCCGTAATCTCATTGGAAAGCCCCCAACAGATAATCGACGGATGATTGTAGTTCTGCACAACAAGTTCTGTCATCTGACTGATTGTGTTTGCTCTTCCTTCCGGCATATGCTCTGTAATATAAGGGATTTCTGCCCAGACAATCAAACCGGCTTTATCGCATAAATCATAAAAATACTGGTCATGCTGGTAATGGGCAAGGCGTACGGTATTCGCTCCCATTTCCATAAGCAGGTTCAAATCTTCTTCATGCTCTTTGTGAGTCAGTGCATTACCGATTCCCTGACGATCCTGATGGCGTGCAGCCCCACAAAGAGGGTAATTGCGTCCATTGAGAAAGAATCCCTTCATTGCATCTATCGAAAATGTACGACAACCGAAGGTTGTTTCCACCATATCTCCGCTCACCTGCAACTCCGCTTTTGCTGTGTATAGGTAAGGATCATTCACTCCATCCCACAGGTGAACATTTTCCAGATGGAATACCGTCTGTGCATATCCATCTTCACTGGTCACACTCTGTGTCACTCCATCCACTGTAAACGCAACGGAACCGTCAGCAGAACCACTGATCCATGCCTCTACCATAACTTCCGCACTAGAAAGATTCTCCGATAAATGCGGCGTTACTTTGATTGCAGGACTTCCATAATAGTCCATTGCAAAATGTACTTTTGGAACCGTAACAAGATATACATCCCGGTATATACCTCCGTAAAAAGTGAAATCTGCTTTTTGTGGATACACGGTCCGGTTTGCACTGTTATCAACGGATACCTCAATTCTGTTTTCGCTGACAACGCTCATAACAGAACTGTCATCTACCGGATTCAACGCATCCGTAATGTTTACACGAAAAGTAGAATACCCGCCTTCGTGGTGTGCGAGTTTCTGCTCGTTAATATAAACGTCGGCCGTCATCGCCACTCCCCGGAACTCCAGCCAAACTTCTGTATTCGAATCAGGCATCGGTATATCCAACTCTTTCATATACCAGCATTTACCACGGTAGTAATCATTTCCACCATCCTGTCCATCTTCTGCATTCCATGTATGCGGAAGATTCACTCTGAACCCTTCCTCGAAATCTAGGTTCTCAATTCCTTTATCTTCTTTTATAAATTTCCAGTCTCCATTGAGTAAACTGTATTTTCGCATAACAGCTCTCCTCCTCTCTCTTTAAAATTATTATAAGCAATACGCCACTCTTTTTTTGTTCCTATTTTTGTTATCTTTAGCACGATTTTTATTTCTCTGAAGCCTTTAAGATTTGATATTGTCTCAGTGCCAGAATTACCGCTACCACTGCAGCTGCAATGTCCGCGATTACATGTGCTAACACATTTCCTTTTACTGCAAAAGCAGCATTCATAATATACAATAGCGGGATAAAGAAAATCCCTTGCCGCAGCATAGATACCAGTGTTGCCAATGGCGCATTTCCTGCTGCCTGCAGAAAATTTGACCCGATGTAGTACAACCCCAAAAACGGTCCAGATAATACAAGCAAGGATATCATTTCCTGTCCCAAAGAAAGTGCTTCCGGTTCTTTTAAAAACAATGCAATCACTGTTCTGCTATTCATAAGACATAAAACCGTTACAAATAACCCAATTCCTATCGTCAACGCTGACAGTTTTACAAGAGTTTCTCTAATTCTGGAAATATTTTTATCACCATAGCAATAAGCCAATAAAGGCTGTACTCCCATACAGATTCCCATCTGTATCATAGAAATGACCATTGTTGATTTTCCTGCTGCTGCCATAGCCGCTACTGCGTTTGTTCCATATTGCACAAGCAACTGATTCGCAAATGCGGAAGCAAATCCGACAAGTACACTGTTCATAGCATTTGGTACTCCAATTGCCAGTATCTTGCGAATCGCCCAAGGATCCTGACGGGCATATACCGGACTCAGCGTAAAATTCGTTTCTTTCTTTTTCACATAATATATGAAATACACTGCTCCGACAGCATTTCCAATCACGGTTGCTATCGCAGCACCCCCCACACCAAGATGAAGTCCAAGAATAAATATGGGATCCAAAACAATATTTGTCACTGTTGAGAGCAGATTTCCAACCATTCCTTCTTTGATTGCTCCTTCCGCACGTATAATACTGCCAAATCCTGTAGTAAATACCATTACAGGAGCACCAAATGCCAAGACGGTCAGATACATTTTTGCATAGTCCCATATTTCTTCATTAGCTCCAAGAAAATGTAGTAAAGGTGTAGAAAACAGCAAGACCAAAACTGTAAATAGGAACCCGAAAAACAAACTCCCCCAGCAGCACAAGCTGGAATAGAGTTTTACTTTACTGTCGTCTTTTTCTCCTAATGTCTTGGCTATTAATACACAACCCCCACCACCTAACATTGTGCCGATTGCCATCATAACCGTAAACACAGGGCCTACAATTGATACCGCCGCCACTTGTGCAGTATCTCCCGTTTGTCCCACAAAAAGCATATCAGCCATATTATAAAAAATCATGACTACCATGGATATCATAGCCGGCACCGCCAACTTAAATATAGCTGTCCACACATTGGTATCTCGAAATAATTGTTCCTGCTTTGTCTGCATTTTTTTCCTCCTGTTTTTCTTTTCATTTTGAATCAATTTCATATCACATAACAGCAATTTATAATCCACATATGTTGATTATATTTCACGAGTATATTATAATTATCTATGTATAGTGCTGCAATCAGCAATGTATTGCTCAGCGAAACATAATCAACACTATTCCAGAATCCGTTGTTTAATTTAGACAAAATTTATTTTTTTGAAAGGATATAATCATATGAAAACAGATGCCCGCGTTCGTTACACATGTATGGTAATCCGACAAAGCTTTTTTCAGCTGCTCAAAGAAAAGCCTGTTAGCAAAATCACGGTCAAAGAAATCTGCGATCGAAGTGAAATCAATCGTGCCACATTCTACAAACACTATAGAGATCCGTTTGATTTACTGGAAAGAATAGAAGAAGAAATGCTCACACGTCTCCAAGATACATTACAACAAAAGAAATACAGAAATATTAAAGCATTATACACAGATGTATTAATTCAAATTAAGTCCAATCGTGAACAATACGAAAATATCGGTTCTGCACATGGAGACAGCAGTTTTTCCCATCGAATTTTTATGACCTGCTATAAGCAAGCATTCCCATTAATAGCAGGCCAATTTTCTCATCTAAACCAGACGCAGCAGAATATGCTTTACTATTTCATTACACAGGGGTGCAGTGGCACTGTACAATACTGGATGGAAAGCGGAATGCAGGAATCGCCTGAAGAAGTGGCTGCTTTTATTGAAGAAACGATTCATGCAATCACCGAGCATTATAAGAATCCAACATAATTTAAATAGCAAAGGCAAGCTTTCAAAACTGCCTGCCTTTGTTGATACATGATACATGTTTTCCACTTTCCTATCGCTAATCAACTTAAAGTCCAAAACCGATGGAATAAATATGTCCCGTCTCATCGATATAAGCTTCTATATCATCCACGACATCTTCACAATGACTTTCCACATTTTCCATATTCTTTGGAATAAGAACCGGAAGTTTACCACTTGGTTTCACTTCTCCCGACAATAATTCAAAAAGTACATCCTTCTTCACGCCAAAGTCTACAAGAATGGCATCTGCATAATGCTCCCATTCTGCAATAACTGTTGGACGTTCCATACGGAGTACCACTATCACCGGTTTCTCCTGCATTACCCTCTTTGTCTGTATGATTAAATCCAAATCAAATTCGTTTGCTGTCACTTCCATACGGCCTTTATAGCTGCGATTGTAATCGTTTTCTCTTGGATCCCCTCCTGCAATACTGTGTTCTCTCGCCAATTCAGCAGTATACGGTCGATATTGCAGACTGATGGGATAATAACCCGGATCTTTCTGATTATTTCCTTTCATCATGTCAAATTCATATCCATTGCGCCCTCGAGGTGAATCCACAAATACAATCGCTGCATCTGCCTTTTCAGGGCTTTCAACCCGAACAAAATATTCATTTGTCAGTTCATCACCAACAGGATTTCTCTCTTCCGCCTGTGTTTTCATTCGGACAAATCCATAGTAAGGCTCAATATGCCTCATAGGAATATACACTCTTACTTTTGGGGGCAAAGGGAATGACTGGTTCTTATTTTTTAGTAATACAGGTGATTTTCTCTGAGCAGCAAGACCGTGTTCTACATGCTCTTTGCAGCCGACCACCTGCTTACTTTCTTCCACATCCAGATATGGTTGGTCAAACAGTCCCAGTCGAAACAGGTTCAGAAGCAACTTATATGCAGACAAGCAAAGTTTCCCATCCATATAATCCTGTCCATACTTTTCACAGCCTAACTTATAAGCAGCATCCACCACGCCACGTTCATCCAGACCTCCGAACTGATTCACACCATTATCAATCAGTTTTAAAATCCGCTCTGCCTGAGTCAGTTCCTCTACACCATGGCATTTTCCACCCATAACGTACATTTCTACGCGCGGAGTCTTATCTTTGGTAATTCCCCAATCTGTACAAATAACCCCTTCATATCCATACTTTTTGATGAGTAAATCTTGAATAATATACTTGCTGTAGGAATTTCCAACATTTTCATGATACTTCTTGTCCTGATTCCATGGCACGCTATAATATGGCATTATCGCCGCACAACTTTCAGTTTTCCCTTTTAGTTGGAACGCACCCTCCACAAAGGGCTTCAAATGTGTCTCAAAATTATTCCCCGGATAGACTGCATATTTTCCAAATGGATAATGAGCATCTCGACCTCCTTCTCCGGTTCCACCGCCCGGCCAATGCTTTACCATGGCAATGACGCTGTCCCTGCCCCATCCATCTGCTGCACCTTCCGTCGTCTGCAAACCATCACACACTGTTCTGGCAAGTTCTGTAGTCAACTTCACATCGGAACCAAAGGTGTCTTGAATGCGAAACCATCTTGGATCACTACCTAAGTCAATCTGGGGACCCAAAGCCGTAGTAATACCAAGAGCACGATATTCCTTTGCAACTGTCTTCGCATAGTCATAAGCAATCTCTAGGTCATGTACCGATGCCATACCCATGCCCTCCGGCCA
>JBJFCH010000088.1:0-15889 GCA_051888835.1 Oliverpabstia sp.
ACCAGCCATTGTATTCTTGACCATGCACGAAGAATCTGAAGTGGAGTATACAAGAAGAGGGGGGAGAGTGTTTTGAAAAGAAATTCTACGATAAAAAAACGCTTCTTTTTTTTAAACGCCTTAAATATTATTGTCATAATATTAGCCATCATTATTATCGTGAATATATTATTTGAAAAAACGATTACAAAAAAGGCGAAGGTATTTCAACAGAGAGAGGTATCTTTGGTAAGTAATAACCTTGACCTTCTTGTTAATAACATCAATGATTATATTCTCACTTTATCTATAGATACTTCTCTTCAGAGTGTACTGCGGAAATACGATGATCTTCCGGAAGGACAGGAAGAGCAATATAATGTTAAATTACAGCTCCTGCGGGCGATTTATGCCAGAACTGCTTTAAATTCCTACATTGACACGGTTGCTGTTATATCAAAGAATGGAATGTTCTTTGATCTTGATACATATGCGGAGGATATTCTTATTGAGAATATAGAGAAGACAGGAATTGAAATTGAGAATCTTCAGAATAAGACAACATGGTTTGGCCCCATAGAAATTGAAAACGATTATGGAAAGTCGTCAAATATATTTGTTGTTGCCAAACCGGTGGTAGATATATGGTCACCGAATACGATCGGTTATATTTTGATAATCATTAATGAAAATAAAGTGAGTAGCTTCTATAATAATCTTGCTGAAAAAAATACAGAGCTTTATGTCATAAATGAAGAGAACAAAATTATTTCTGCTGCAAACAAAGAGTTTCTGTACAAAGATGTGGAAAAAATGGAGTTCGCAAAAAATAATAAAGATAATTATGTGATAACAAGTGAAGCATTATCCGTTAATAACTGGAAAGTCGTTGATATTGTTCCCAAAAAATATCTGGTCCGTGAGATGAGTACGATAAATCTGTATCTGGTTGAAGTGGGGATAATTGCAGTATTAATCTCATTCTTTATTGCATATTTAATTGCAAGTAATGTGACAAGACCTGTATATAAAATGGCAAAGGCGATGGAATCCTATGATTATGTATTGCGTGGAGATCATGTGGAGGAGGTGCCGTTTCCAGTGGAAATGAATCTGCTTACCAGGAGATTTAATCAACTTGTAGACCATATTCATGAACTGATGAAGCAGGTAGCCGAGGAAAACGAACAGAAAAGAGAATATGAGTTTAGGCTGATGCAGGCTCAGATAAGACCGCATTTTCTTTATAATTCGCTGGAAACCATTATTTCTTTGATTGGTATCTCCATGAACGATCAGGCAATTCAATATACAAAAAGTCTTGGAAATTTTTATCGTATTTCACTTAGTAGCGGTCCGGACATCATTTCCCTGTCAGAAGAACTGGATAATATAAAAAATTATCTCTATATGCAGGGAATACGCTATGTAGATAAAATGGAATATGAAATTGATGAAAATCCTGCTGCAGGCAATTTTAGTATCCCAAAGTTGACTTTGCAGCCCATTGTAGAAAATGCAATCTACCACGGAATCAAACCCAAAAGAATCAAATGTCTGTTGAAAGTTTCAAACATGATTGAAGACGGTGATGTTATTATTTCCGTGTGGGATAATGGCGTTGGAATTCCTGAAGAAAAAATGAATGCATTGTTTCAGAGCGATGTTTCGTACGATAGAGGCGGATTTGGATTGAAATCTATTAATGACCGATTGAAGTTGATTTTTGGAAGTCATTATGGAATTACAATTAATAGCAAATATGGAGAATATACAGAAGTCATTGTCAGAATACCGGCAGATAAGAGAAGGGGCGGGAATTATGTTCAGAATAGTGATTATTGATGACGAATTTTACTTTCGTCAGTATCTGAAAAACTGTATTGAATGGAATGAAATTGACTGTGAGCTGGTTGGGGAAGCTTCTGACGGAGAAATGGGACTGGCTTTGATAGAGGATGAAAAACCGGATATTGCGTTGATTGATATTAATATGCCCTGTATGGATGGCCTGGAATGCAGCAGGGTAGTTTTTGAAAAAAAGCTGGCGACAAAAATAGTTATTTTAAGTGGATACAGTGAATTTGAATATGCGAGGAAAGCTATGATGTACCATGTTGAAAGGTATCTCTTGAAGCCGTTGGACGTTCATGAGCTTTCTCAGACAATTATGGAACTTGAAGCAGAGATTAGAAATCAGAACAATCTTCAGATAAAAATGGAAGATTTGGAAAAAGAAGTTAAAAGGAGCCGGCCTTTAAAAGAGGAAAAAATGATTGAAAAAATCATACAGGGTACAGTGGAAGAACAGGAACTGGAACCGGAGTTCCTGGAGTGCAGTGCTTATCTTGTTGTGATGATTGAGATAGAAGATATGCTGAATTTAGGATGGGACAGACAGGATGAAAAACTGTGGTTTTTTGCTGTGAAAAATATAGCTGCGGAAATATTGGGAGAAGAGCTGCGGGCATATTTTTCGGTAACAGATAGAAGATACCTTATCTGTCTGTTGGGAAGCAGGAGTGAAGTGGAAGCTATGCGTAAAAGAACGAAATCTCATGTCGAAAAAATAGTCCGATTCGTGTGTGACAATCTTTCATTTCGGATCATTGCAGGGCTGGGAAATGCAGTAGAGGAAAGAACGGATATCAGAAAATCATATGAACAGGCACTGTTTTCTCTCAAGAACAGGCACAATGATAACAATAGACGGATATTGGATTATGAAAATATCAAATCATCTGTAAGTCGCAATAATCTGATGAATTCTTCCACCAGAAAACAGATCATGCTTAATTTCAGACAGGGAGAGTGTGAGGCGCAGTTGGAACTTATCCAGAATATTTTTGCCAGGGCAAAGGAAATGCATTTAAGTTACGATATGATACAGTGCCACTGCATGGAGATGTTGTTTATCAGTATGGAGTATCTGGAAGAGATTTCTGTACCTTTTGAACGTGTATGGCCGTATATGGAATCACCGTTGTCTGAACTGAAAAAAATAAACAGCAGGAAAGAAGCAGAGGAAAAAATACTGAAGCTGTACAAAGATGTGTTTCTGTGTACAACAGAATCCCGTGTTTCGGGAAACGTCAAGCGAATCGAAGAAATAAAAGACTATATTGCCATTCATTATTCAGAACAGGAATTTAAAATTATGGATATTGCGCAGGAATTCGCAATGAATTACCATTATCTTTGTCATAATTTTAAACAGCAGACTGGGATGACGCTCAATCAATATATCACGTCCTGTCGGATAGAGAAGGCTAAAAGACTGATAGACGAAGGCTGCGGGAGCATAACACTTCTCGCAGAAAAAGTAGGCTATGGTGATCTTGGATATTTTGGAAAGTGCTTTAAAAAACAGGTAGGAGTTTCCCCGTCCGTATATATGGAAATTGTAAAAAAGAATTAATCAAACAAAAATACCAATCAACAAACATTAGTTACTAACGCCCAAAGTGAGCATACGATATAATTTACTTATCAAATAACAAAGATAAGTAAGGAGGAAACAGGATGAAGAGCAAAAACATCAGATTAATGGCAATGGGGATGGCAACGGTACTTACATTTGCCACAACAGGTATCAGTGTAGCAGCCAGCGAGGAGCCTGTAAAATTAAAGGTACTGCTGATGTCAGAAGATGAGGCACGTGTGAGAGTTTACAATGAGTACTATGAACCGAATATTGAGAAGGATCATCCGGAATGGGATGTGGAATTTGAACTTCCGGGCAAAGGTTATCAGGAGAAACTTCGAATCTATAATGCTTCAGGTGAACTGCCGGATGTATTCTTCGGATGGAATATCATTCTTGAAAGCGAGAATGCAGTAAATCTTTCACCATATATTGAAGAAGATGGTTTTATTGACAAGTACAAAACGTCTTCTGCTCTGATCCCATACAGCGATGGAAACATTTATGCACTCAGTGCAGGAACCGATGCGTATTATACGGCAGCTATGATCTACAATAAGGATATTTTTGAATCAGAAGGTCTGGAGGTGCCTGCAAACTTTGATGAACTGCTGAAAGTTTCAGAAGAGTTTTCCGAGAAAGGCTATACACCGATTTCGATGATGGGAAGCTTTACAGGGTACGCATTTTTACCACAGGAACTGATTACTATGGAAAATCCGGATGATATGAATAAGATCATTTCAGGCGAGCTCGGATTTGATTCAGAACCTTTCCGTGAAGCTATGAAAAAATATGAACAGCTTATTGCTGCAAATGCTTTTGCAAAAGACACTGCAACTATGACATACGATGAGCACGTGGCATTGTTCACATCAGGCAAATCTCCGATGCTTTATGCACCGCTTTGGGTTTGTTCCGCACTTTCCGACATGGAAAATATCGATTATTTCTGCCTGCCATCTTTTGACAAAGAACCGGAATTCTTAAATGGATGGGGTCAGGCATATGGCGGCTATATGGTTTCCAAGAACAGTGAAAACGTTGATGCCGCTGTGAAGCTTGCTGAGTGGATGGTTGAGCAGGATGCGGAATTCTTCTCAAAGGAAATGGGTAATGCAGTTGGTATTGAAACCGGAACCGAACCACAGCTTACTGCTATTACACAGGAGTTCTATGATTTATTTAATAAGGATGGCATGAAGGTTATTCCTAACTATGCATCCAATTACCTTAAAGATTCTGTAAAGGCAGAGCTTGAAGTAAATGTTGGAAAATTTCTGACAGGACAGTTAACTGCTGATGAATTCTGCGATACAATGAGCGAGATTCAGAATAGTGCAAAATAAATAAGTGTAAAAACAGTAAAAGGGCTGCCGTAAAATGGCCAACTATTTTGCGGCGGCCCTTTTTGTAGAAAGTTATATACAGGGCAATGGTTATGCGTATATTTTCAGAAAAGAAAAGGAGAATAGATGGATAAGTATTTGAGCAAAAAGTGGATTATTTGTGTATTCATTGCACCAGCGCTGATTTTATTCAGTGTGTTTATTCTGTATCCGTTATGGCCCACAATCTATACGAGTTTTTTTGAATATGATGGTTTTAAGGTGGGGAATTTTATCGGACTGGAAAACTATAAAGCCACTCTGACGGATTCAGTTTTCTGGCATGCAGCATTGAATACTCTGAAAGTGGTTGCAGTTCAGACTCTGATTGGAGGCCCCCTCTCACTTTTACTTGCATTGGTTGTAGATCTGTGTACAGAAAATGTGCGCAGATATGTTAAAATATCTTATTTTATGCCAACTGTATTGAATATTACAGTTATCTGCCTGATGTGGAAAATGATATTCCAGCCAGATTGGGGGATTGTAGATACTGTGTTAAATAAACTTGGGATGGAGAGGCTGATTCATACATGGCTGATTGACGAAGAAACAGCAATCTGGTGTATTGCTATTGTATTTATCTGGCAGTATATCGGATATAACATGATTCTTCTGTATTCAGGCATTCGCTCTATTCCTCAGACTTATATTGAGGCAGCCAAGGTGGAGGGCGCCGGTTTCTGGCAAAGATGTATCTATATTACAATTCCACTTATGCAGGAAATCATTAAATTTGTACTGATTATTTCCACAGCGGGAACATTGGGAATGTTTTCTCATGTCCAGGTTATGACAAACGGAGGTCCCGGGGATCTGACAAGGACGATCATATATCAGATGTACTACAAAGCATATCAGAGTATGAATTTCGGAGAGGCAAATGCGATAGCGGTATTGTTTGCAATTCTGGGTATCGGTGTGTTTGCATTGATCAACCGTTTTATTGCACGTGAAAAGATTGAGCTTGTATAAGGAGATGGAGGAGACGGAATATGAAAGAAAAAAGAAGGAAAAGGATTGTAGGAGTTATCATGGTGCTCATAAGTGCAATCTTTGTCTATCCGTTGATCTGGATGGTACTGACATCTCTGAAAACGAAACAGGAGGTGATGCTTAATCCTTTTGGTTTGCCGACGGAATGGATGTTCAGCAATTATTCGGAAGCATTTCATGCATTTGATTTTCCGAGATTTTTTATGAACAGCGTCATATATACAGCTGGAACAATTGCACTTACAGTGTTCTGTGCAGTATTATTCGCTTATGCGGTAGCAAGGATGAGATTTAAACTAAGTGGATTTTTAGTTATGCTGCTTCAGGTTGGAATGGTAGTTCCGGTGTTTGTGATCGTTCTATCCCTTTTCAATATGATGGGGAGTATGGGGATTCGAAATACATACCAGGGGATGATCATGCTTTATACAGCCAGTGCTTTGCCTATTTCGGTTATCATATTTGTGGGATATTTTCGATCCCTGCCTTTTGAATTGGAAGAGGCGGCATATATTGATGGCTGTGGTGTTTTTAAAACGTTTTTTAAAATTATGGTCCCGATGGTCGCACCTGCTATCACAACAGTAGTAATCGTAGTATTCATGAATTATTCCTGGAATGAATATTCCCTGGCATATCTGCTGATCGATGAGCAGAAGATGCGATCCTTACCGATTTCCTTGAATTATTTTACATCTCTTCGAGGAACAGACTGGGGACTTCTTGGAGCTACTATGGTAATGATAAGTGTGCCGGCAGTATTGCTGAATATTTTTTGCGGAGAAAAAATCGAAAATGCACTTACAGTGTCTTCGGCTTTGAAATAGGAGAAAATGGATATGACAAGAAAAGAACGACTTATGGCAACCCTCAGGGGGGAAAAGACAGATAGGCCGCCAGTTTC
This sequence comes from Oliverpabstia sp., assembly GCA_051888835.1. Taxonomy (GTDB): domain Bacteria; phylum Bacillota; class Clostridia; order Lachnospirales; family Lachnospiraceae; genus Oliverpabstia. The sequence continues at coordinate 6,692 of JBJFCH010000088.1, forward strand.
TTTTTATGAGATAAACGGACTGACAGAGGATGAAAACAGTACAGATTCATTCAATATCTATAATGATCCGTCCTGGAAGCGGCTCTTAAAACTGACCCGGGAAAAGACAGACAGAATTGTCATGTGTTATATCCCTTTTATCCATGAACCGGGAAAACTGGAGGAAGGGACAAAAAAGACAAGCTATTATGACGAAAACGGTAGTCTGCACGAGATTACAGAAATGAAGCTGAGCGACCGTACTATCCGAAAGCATACCAGAAGGGATAAAGATACTAACACCATATGGATACTTGAGCATTTCATCAAAAATGAAGAGGATTTGGAGGCATGGATTAATCTGCCGGATGAGGAATGCGGGGAACCGGATTACACGGAAACACTGCGGGCAGAAGAGAAACTGGGAGATTCCGGCATTATCATGATTGATACAGGAGATGCACTTTGCGAAGTGGCTTCCCTTATGGACATGGAGGATTATCTTGTGATTGCCATGACGGAACCGGAGTTGTTTCACAGAGCACTTCAGAAGGCACATAGGCTTCTTCTAAAGCGTATCGAAAGAATTGCCCGGGATATGCCGGGAAGATTATGGAGAATATATGGCCCGGAGTATGCTGCCCCACCATATCTTCCGCCAGCTTTGTATAAAGAATATGTGGTAGATTACGATCGTGAACTTGTGAGCATAATTCAGAAATACGGCGGATTTGTAAGAATTCACCAGCATGGAAGACAAAAAGACATTCTGGATTATACTATTCAGACCGGGTGTGATGGCCTGGATCCTATAGAGCCGTCACCGCAGGGAGATGTTACTCTTAAGTATGTAAGAGAGAAATATGGAAAGCAGTTAGTTTTGTTTGGTAATCTGGAATTCAATGAATTAGAGATGCTCGGGCAGGAAGAGTTTGAAAAAAAGGTTGAGCAGGCTTTGGAAGAAGGCATGGCAGGTGAAGGAAGGGGATTTGTGCTAATGCCGTCAGCCAGTCCCATCAGCCGGGTTGTTTCTGAGAACACGCTGAAAAATTATGAAAAAATTATTGAGGTTGTAGAACGGATGGAAGTCCGGGAAAAGGAGCAGAAATGAAGAAGGTAAAAGCGGCACTGATTGGTGCAGGACAAAGAGGTGCAGATGCTTATGCACCATATGCGTTAAGCCATCCCGAAGAAATTGAATTTGTCGCAGTGGCAGAACCGGATCCAAAAAGACGTGAGGCATTTCGGGATTTATTTAGAATACCGAATGAGAGATGCTATGAAAGCTGGGATGAATTTTTTGACTCAGATCACGAAGCGGAAGCTGTGCTGATTTGTACGCAGGACAGAGATCATTTTGTGCCTGCTATGAAAGCGATAGAGAAAGGATATCATATTTTACTGGAAAAACCTGTTTCTTTTTTGGAATCAGAATGTGAGGAGATAAAGAAAGCGGCAGAGACTTATGACAAGGTGTTTATTATCTGTCATGTTTTGCGATACACTCCTTTTTTTAAGAAATTAAAAGAACTGCTAGATGAAAAGATCATCGGAGAGCTACAAAATATCCAGTGGATTGAAAATGTAGGGTACTGGCATCAGGCACACAGCTATGTGCGTGGAAATTGGAGAAATAGTGAAGAATCAAGTCCTATGATACTGGCAAAATGCTGCCATGATATGGATATGATTCTTTGGCTGGCAGATGCAGATTGTACCCGTGTTTCCTCCTTTGGAAGTCTGGGCCACTTTAAAAAAGAAAATGCGCCGCAGGGGGCACCTGAACGTTGCCTGGACGGATGTCCGGCAAAGGATACCTGCCCGTATTATGCACCCAGAATTTATATTGACTGGGGAGATGACTGGCAGGCAGAGGTTATCAGAAAAGTGGTAAGCAAGGATACCAGCGAGGAAGCGGTTATGGCTGCTCTGAAGACAGGGCCTTATGGAAGGTGTGTTTACCACTGTGACAATGATGTGGTAGATCATCAGGTGGTAAATCTGGAGTTTGAAAATGGTGTGACGGCATCTATGACTATGACCGCTTTTTCCTACGAGTGCAGCAGAGTTGTAAAGTTTATGGGAAGCCGGGGAGAGATTAATGGAAAACTGGAGGATAATGAACTGGAGGTTACAGACTTTCTTACCGGAAAAAGGGAAGTCATTCCAATTGAAGCATCAGCCAGCGGCCATGGAGGTGGTGATGAAGGCATCATGAAGGCTTTTGTTGAAATGATACGATCCGGTGAGGAGATAAAAGGGGCTACCAGTGCAGTTTCATCTCTTCAGGGACACAGAATGGCATTTGCAGCGGAAGAGGCAAGAGTAAAAGGTACAGTTGTCAGATTATAATGAATGATAGGGTGCAGATAAAAATGGATAGAAAAAATACGCTGAAGGCACTTTTGTTTGATAAGCCGGATTACATACCAGTAAATTTTGTAATCAATGATTCCTGCTGGTATGCATATCCCCAGGAGGCGCTGTTGGAATTGATCTCGGAACATAGGCTGTTGTTTCCGGATTTTGTAAAACCTGAACTGCCCTATACTCCGAAATATGCCAATGTAGCGCAGAAAAACCATCCCTATACGGATGACTGGGGATGTCTGTGGGAGACAACGGATGATGGCATCACAGGAACGGTTACAAAGCATCCGCTGTCTGACTGGGCCAACTACCCAAGTTATAAGATACCAGATCCTTCGGTCTGTATGGGCATCGGAAAAATTGATTGGCAGGAAGAAAGGAAACGTATTAAAAAGCTGAAGGAAAATGGAGAATTTGCCATGGGTGGCCTTCGGCATGGACATACCTTTCTGCAGATTTGCGATATCCGGGGATATGAGGAAGCAATTTTCGATATGGAGGATGAAGAACCTCTTCTTGTGGATCTTCTTGAAAAGATAACAGACTTTAACCTGTATATTATTCAGCAGTATCTGGATATGGATGCAGATGTGATTACTTATGCGGAAGATTTGGGAATGCAGTACGGTCCCATGCTTTCTCCAGCCTGCTTTGAGCGTTATATTCTTCCGTGCTATAGAAGGATTATGAAGCCTGCCAGAGAAAAAGGAAAGATCATCCACATGCATTCGGATGGAGATATTCGTACTTTGGCACCTTATTTAATGGAGAAGGGAGTTCATGTTCTCAATCTTCAGGATCTGATAAACGGAATTTCCTGGATAAAAGAAAATGTAAAAGGAAAAGTTGCAATTGATCTGGATATCGACCGCCAGAAAATAACCCCTTACGGAACTCCAAAAGAGATTGAGGAGCTGATTCGTGAAGAGGTCAGTGAACTGGGAAATGAAAAAGGTGGATTAATGCTGACCTATGGATTGTATCCAGGGATTCCTCTTGAAAATATTAAGGCACTGATGGATGCGTTGGAAAGATATGCACTATATTTTGCGTGAGTTCCTGCAATAGGAGGTCGGCGTGATCCCGAAATTGTTTTTGAATGCTTTTCGGAAGTAGCCGGTATCCAGATAACCGAGATGATCAGCAATTTCATCAACACTCAGGGGCTATCTATTTCCCGACAGCCCCTGGGGCTTACTATTTACAGCTTGGCTTTCTCAATTTTACAAAAATGAGTCTTGCTTTTTCTGTTATAATTTATACCAACAAGAAGCAAATTACCCTTATATTCCTTTAAAGAATTGACATATTTTTTTTCCTTGATTTGCCCGATAGCACCGTCAGCAGATTCATTATATTTTAATTCTACGACCATTGCTGGTTTGTCTGAAGACTTTCTTGGCAGAAAAACAATATCTGCAAATCCTTTTCCGGATGGCAGTTCTCTCAATAATGTATATTCGCTGACAGCATGATAATATGCCAGAGAGATTACGCAGCTCATAGAATTCTCATCATTATATTGTAATATGGAAGTATGATCCATATGAACTTGTTCAATACCTTTGGCAACAGCCTCCTCGTTCATTTCCCATGTATCCTGAAGAAGTTTTTCAGATGCTTTGATGGCATCAATCACTGGAGTCCAGCCACATTTCTGTACAGCATTGGCAAAGGCTGTGCGTATCTCTTCATTTGGAATATAAACTTCTTCCGTAATACTGTCATAAGCAAGATATCCTAAATGTATCAATACTGTCAGAATATCATCTTTGTTCGCGAAGCTGGTCATATCATTTTCAAATGTATCTGTGTTTACCTTGCATCGGTTACCGGCAAGCATTTGGACGACATCGTCTTTTAGTCCATCAAAATTCATACTGATATATGATTTCAGAGATTCATATGTTTCTGTACGGCTCCAATAGCTGGTGATTTTTTTTCTGCGGATGGAATCAACGACAGATTTAGGGTTATAGATATGAGTTTCTTTATCAAATATATAGCCATCATACCACTTTTGGGCTTCGTCAAAATTCATATTATATTCACGATACAAAGTTTTTACTTCTTCTTCTGTAAAGCCAACATATTCTGTCAGAGGTTCTGCATGAAGCATGGTAAATTCATCAAAATTATTTAATGCAGATTCAGTTCCGTATTTTTTTATTGGAAGAATACCTGTAAGATAACCCAGTGCAATAAAAAATTTAGATGTAGAGTCTTTAAACAGACCACGCAGCAAATTAATGTATGCTTTTTGCGCTTTTTCATCATGCTTGTCTTCTCTGAATATCGTATCCCATTCATCAATGACAATTACAAATTTAGTTCCGAAGCATTTTCCAATTTTTGTCAGGGCTTCCGGGAGATCCATATCCTTCTCCTGTATAATATTTCCATATGCATCTTTGAGTTCTGTAATAACTTCTGAATGAAAAAGTCCAACAGCTTCCAAAGCGGATACTTCCTCGCCTGTTTTAGGATTCCGTCTGTGTCGGAAAGTATTCATATCAACGTGAATCACATCATATTGATTCAGGTGATTCTCAAAATCAGAACAGCCGCTTATCTTCAGATTACGAAACATTTCACGCGAATCACAACTCCTGTCATAGTAAGAGACAAGCATTTCTGCAGTAATTGATTTACCAAAACGTCTCGGGCGACTGACACAGATATAACATTGCTCAGTTTCCAACACAGAATTTGTATACTCCAGCAGTCCTGACTTGTCCACATAAATTTTCGAACGTAATGCCCGTTGAAAACCATCATTTCCAGGATTCAGATAAATTCCCACAAGAACACCTCCCATCTGTCTTTCTGTTCCAAATGACTTTATTGTATCACTTTCATACAATCTCAGCACTAAATGCTTCAATCTGTGCTGAAGGGATACATTTATTTTATCATAATTAAAATAAAAAAATCAAACAAAAAAGCGAACTTGTGGAAAAACTGACGGATATCTTTCTTGATACGATAATCGCCAGGGAAGAAGTAGAGTGGTGAATAAACAAACAGTTTGCAGAGTCTGGCGTTTCACATCCTCCTGCGATATTCTCCCGGTGACATCAAATATTGCTGCCGAAACAGCTTTCCAAAATAACTGCTGTTGCCAAAGCCCGATTCCAGAGCGACCTCCACGATGCTTTTTTGTGTGGAGGAAAGAAGCTCCCGGGCTATTTTCAAGCGCACGGAAAGCAGGAATTCTGCAGGCGTTGTTCCCAGGCTGTTTTGGAAGAGACGATAACATTCTCGTTCACTGATGGGCACACAACTGGCAATCCGGGCAACGGTCAGCTTTTCGGAATAGTGTTCCTGGATGAAGGTCAGTATTTTTTTTATCCGTTCTTCCTCTTTAAGATTATAAAGCTCCTGGGATGGTATCTGCTCTGTGGCTCGCATGTATACCGTTTCCCAGATGGAGGAAAAAAGATTTCTGAGGTTAAATTCATAAAAAAGAGGCTGCCGGTGGGCCATTCGGATTGTTTCCGTCAGTTGATGGAGCACGTACTGGTCCTCTTTGTTCTGCCGGTAAAAGGGGATGGCCTGTAACTGCTTCTGCTGGATGACGGGAGCGATATATTTTGTATCAAAAATACTGTTGGTGCTTCCGCCCAGGAATTTCCTGTCAAAGAACTGGGAGTGAATTCGGGCGTTTCCGGCGGGAACCAGCAGATGGATATAGTGGAGAGCTCCTGAATTAAGAAAAATACCGTCTCCCTCCTTCAGCACGTATTCCTGGTGGCTGGTTTTATATAGAAGCGTCCCTTCTATGACATATCCAAATTCAAATTCTTCATGCCAGTGCCAGAGAATATCTCCGCAAAACTGAGGTTCAGATTTTGGGCTGTAGATACTATAATGCAGTTGTTCATTCTGAAAAAGGATGTTCTCTTTCAGGTCGCCGTCTACGTAAGGAGAGACAAGGGGAAACATAGTATTCCTTCTTTCGTTTGGCAGGATTTTTATACTGTTTGTCAGTATTTTGATATAGATTTTTCACATAATGCGGTATTTTTATATTATGCAGTACCATTATAGCAGGCAGTGTTTTGATATGTCAAGGTAAGCGCTGTATGATGAGACGAAATAATATCAAAAGAATCGGAAGGAGCAGAGAAGATGGATTTTCAGAAAATCATAAGTGAAATGACGCTGGAAGAAAAACTGGGGATGATTCACGGGGATAACGTGTATGATACCCAAGGGGTGGAGAGGCTTGGAATTCCCCCGTTCCGTTTTTCGGACGGACCTATGGGTGTGCGTGGTGAATTTGACCGGGAGCGATGTGATTATGTGGGAGACTCTGATGATTATGCGACCAGTTTTCCTTGTCCCACCGCAGTGGCGGCTACCTGGAATCCCAGGATGGCCTATGAAAACGGAAAGGCTTTGGGCCGGGAGGTAAGAGGCATCGGCAGAGACGTATCTTTGTCCCCGGGTATCAATATTCACCGGACGCCACTGTGCGGAAGAAGCTTTGAATATATGGCAGAGGACCCCTGTCTGATTTCCGGGATAGCTGTAGGCGTCATCCGTGGAATACAGGAAAATGATGTGGCCGCTTGTGTGAAGCATTTTGTGGCAAATAACCAGGAGACCAGGAGAGGTGATGTCAATGTGGAAATCGACGAACGGACTTTCCAGGAGCTGTATCTGCCGGGATTTCAGGCGGCTGTGCAGGAAGGGAAGTCCATGGCGGTGATGGGCGCCTATAATCAGTTCAGGGGAGAATATTGCTGCCAGAACAAGCATCTGCTTCGGGACATTTTAAGGGATCAATGGGGATTTGACGGTATTGTCATTTCGGACTGGGGAGCTATCCACGATACGAAGAAAGCCATTGAGGCTGGCACGGACTTTGATATGAATGTGGACAATCAGTATGACGAATACCACTATGCCAATCCATTAAAGAAGCTCATTGAGGCTGGGGAAATTTCGGAGAATGTTGTGGACGAAATGCTCCTTCGGATTTTAAAGACCATGGAACGCCTGCACATGTTTGATGCAAACCGTCAGCCGGGAGCTTATAATACGGAAGAAAACCGTCAGGCAATTCTGAAGGTGGCCCGGGAATCCATCGTTCTTCTGAAAAATGACCGCAAGATTCTGCCGCTTCCCAAGGATGCATCCAAGTCCATTTTACTTGTGGGTGAAAATGCAAACCGCCTGCAGGCCTTTGGCGGAGGCAGTTCGGAAGTGAAGGCCCTGTTTGAACTGACGCCCCTTCTGGGTATGAAAATGCACCTGGGCGGAAACTTCCATATCCGATTTGCGAAAGGCTACTCCTCCGAAGTAAAGGATAAGGAGGAACAAAACCGCTTAAAGAGGGAAGCATGCCGGCTGGCAGCTGATTCCGATATCGTTATTTATGTGGGAGGACTGAATCACGACTTTGATGCGGAAGGGAAGGATCGGGAGGATATGAAGCTTCCATACGGACAGGATGAGCTGATTGGGGCCCTTCTGGATGTAAAGCCGGACATGGTAGTGGTCAATATGAGTGGCTCCCCGGTGGAGATGGGCGCCTGGATTGATCGTGCAGGCGCAGTGGTACAGTACTGGTACTCCGGAACCATGGGCGGAACGGCTCTGGCAGAGGTACTGTTTGGGGATGTGAATCCTTCGGGTAAACTTCCCACAACCTTCCCTAAGAAGCTGGAGGATACACCGACGGCACGGTTTGGAGAATTCCCCGGCGGCGATACGGTTCGATATAACGAAGGTATTTTTGTGGGCTACCGCTACTATGATACCTATGATGTGGAGCCGCAATTTTGCTTTGGACACGGGCTTTCCTATACGGATTTTGCGTATTCCGACCTTCATATCGAGACCACAGAAAACAGTGGAGAAAAAGCCAAAGTCACTGTGTCTTGCACTGTGCAAAACACCGGAGCAGTGAAGGGCTTCGAAACGGTACAGTTGTATGTGACGGATAAGGAGGCTTCTGTGCCCAGACCGGATAAGGAGTTAAAGGGATTTCAGAAAGTAACCCTGGAACCGGGGGAGAGCAAAACGCTTGTATTTGAATTGAAGGCGAGAGATTTTTCCTTCTACTGCGTGGAAGAGGCCTGCTGGAAATGGGAGCCCGGAGAATTTGAGATATTACTGGGAAGCTCTTCCAGGGATATTCGGCTTCAGGGCAAGGTGGAGCTGTAAGGCGCAGGATGCGGAGTAAGCTTATTATAATGCTGTTACAGTAAAAGGAGCGTGAATAAAATGAAGGCATTGAGCAAAGAAACGGTAAAGAGAGTAATTGAAGGAAAAGGCGCGGCGGAAAGAGTGCCGTTGCTGTATGACCTGTGGATTTATGACAATGTGTTTGGCGGGGACAGAGAAGCAAGATCAAAATGGCTGGAGGCATATCCTTGTGATGTGGAGGCGTTTGACATGCGTTTTCCGGAATTATTTGAAGCGCCTGAAGATGATCCGCAGTATATGTGGGCGCCAAAGGCTGCAGCATCCAGGGAGAACGTGGGAATTGACGCGCAGAGTGTCATTGATAGCTGGGAAGACTCAGAAGAATTCTTTGAGAAATTCCCTTCTGCCGAGTATCCGGGGCTTGTGCCGGATTTTCAGCCTTCGGGCGAGAAATATCTTCTGGGACGCTGGTGGTTTTGCCTGTTTGAACGGCTGTGGTCCGTCCGGGGCATGGAAAATGCATTGATGGACTTTTATCTGTATCCGGACGAAGTACATAAGCTGTTCCGTTATATCACAGATTTTTATAAGAGGGCCATGGAGAGAACTGCTGAAAAATATCATGTAGACGGCTTCTTTGTATCGGATGATATTGGCACACAGACGGGACCGTTTTTCTCCCTGGATATTTTC
>JBJFCH010000089.1:0-15879 GCA_051888835.1 Oliverpabstia sp.
GTTTATGACAATATGATAACTGCAGCTTTGGAGACGGGCGCCACTTTGATACAGAACTTTGACCCTTCAAAACCTTTGTATCCGGAAACAGTCAGTTATTCCGGTTCACTAAACTGGACCGATGGTAATAACAAGGATGGTTTGCGTCCCACATCCGTTCAGGTTGTTTTAACCAATCAGGACACAGGAGAAACTCAGTCACAATCTATAAGCCCGGACTCTTCCGGAAACTGGAACTTTGTTTTTGAAAATCTTCAAAAATATGATGATGATAAGACAGCTTATAGCTACTCTGTTTCAATTGAAAATATCCCTTCCGGATATTCTGTTATAGAAACGAGGACAGGACAGTTTACTCTTATTCATATACCTTCATTAAAAACCGAATGGATCACTGTAAACTGGGAAGACGAAGATTCTGACGGCAGTTCCCGCCCTTCAGAAATCGATATAGAAATCCAGAAAAAAGAACTGGATTCCTCAACAGATACTGCTTTCTGGGAAACGATACAAAATCTGACGATTACATCAGATGAAACCGGTGCATGGGCAACGACTGCTGAAAATCTTCCTCTTACTGATGAATCAGGAAATTCTTGTGAATATCAGGTTATTGTCCTTACAGAATCTTCCGATTATACATTCAATACAAAAGAAAACGAAGGTACTTTTGTGATTCAGGCTGTTTACACAGGCGAGAAGACAGTTTCTCTTTTTGGACTCACAGATGAGATCAGCAGTGCAGACGAAAATACCGGAACCAGTGATAATCTGCGGACAAGTTCTATACCCGTTACTGATCAGGTGGATCCTGACAATACTTTGGATCCTAATAACGTAACGGAAGATTCTGTAGCTGCTCAAACCGGTCTGTATGATGATCAGGATCTGAATACTACCTCTACTCCTGTCTTTACACTGGGTGGTGATATGACAATTCGTATCATGAACTATGACACGGACTATAAAACCAACCCCAAACCGGATGCTAATTACTTCTGTCTTGGTGTTCTTGTAGAAGCGAACGGTACCAGTGCATTCCTTTCCGGTGACATTAATAACTATGAAGGGACAGAGACTGCGCTTGCAGAACAGTTAGAACACGTTGATCTTCTGACGCTGGGACATCACGGTTATTATGGTTCCAATACCTACAGTTATGTTGACAAATTAAATCCTAAAGTCATGGTTATGGCCGGTACATACAGCGCTGTCTCTAACCAAAGTATAAATGGTGAAATAGGCACTTTAGATACTTTGCTTACCATGGGTGAGAAAGGCATTCCCCTATACGTCACAGGATGGTATCACGATATTATACCCGCCCTTGTATTTGATTTTGACAGCGGCTTAAGTAATAATATTCCGGATAATCTTGCTTTTATAGGCGGAACACAGCTTACATCTCCCTATGAATATATCTATTACTTTAACGGAATTCCAACGCAACATACCGGCTGGGTAACTTCTAACGGATATACCTGCTACTATGATAATTCTATGCACAGCGTACGCAACAAATGGATTCAGGACAGCGATGGGAGATACTCTTATCTGAACAGCAACGGAGAACTTGCCATAGGCTGGGTCTGCTACGAAAACAAATGGTATTATCTGGATGATTCTGGTTATCTGAAAACCGGTTGGATCAATGATGGCAATTGCTGGTACTATACAGATTCTTCTGGTGCTATGGTCACTGGTGTACAAACGATTAATGGTGCAGAATACTATTTTTCTTCCTCCGGTATTATGGTTACTTCCACATGGGTAAACAATAAATATTATGGAGCAGACGGAAAATGGATTCCTGATTATAAAAATCAGAACTGGAGAAAAGACAGCAAAGGCTGGTGGTATCAAAGACCAGATGGCACATGGCCAGCCAGCAAATGGGAACTGATCGACGGCAGCTGGTACTATTTTGACAGTAATGGTTATATGTGTACCGGTTGGCTGCTGCAGGGAGGAACCTGGTACTATCTGAAAAGCAGCGGAGCCATGGTTACCGGAATGCAAAAGATAGGCAATTACTGGTACTATTTTCATCCTTCTTCCGGTGCAATGCAGACCGGATGGGTAAAATATAACGGCTCCTGGTATTACTTTGGTTCCAACGGAAGTATGTATGGCCAAGGATGGCACTGGATTGACGGCAAATGTTATTATATGTATGCTTCCGGAATCATGGCTTCCAATACCTGGATCGGTTCTTATTATGTAGACAGCAGCGGGGCCTGGGTAAAAAATTACTCCGAAAACAATACCAACCGGTGGATAAAAAGCGGCAATCGCTGGTGGTATCGCCATGCAGATGGCAGCTACACACAGTCGGACTGGGAATACATCAATGGTAAGTGGTATTATTTCGATGAGGCCGGATGGATGAAAACCGGTTGGCTTAAGCTTGGAAGTACATGGTATTATCTTACTGAAAACGGTGACCGGGTTGAATCCTGCTGGAAATGGATTAACGGCAAATGTTACTATTTCTATTCTAATGGATCCATGGCTTCCGACACAAGAATTGACGGATACTACGTAGATGCTTCCGGCGCATGGATACCGTAATAGAAAAGAACCATACAGTGAAATTACAGTACAAATTTCACTGTATGGTTCTTTTTCATTCATTTATGCTTTACAATAGCAGAAATAACAGATATCAACAATGCGATTCCAATCAGCCCTCCCAGTATATAAATAATATACCGATAAGTCTGCTTCAGATCCTGTTCATTTTCTTTCGATACCCCCTGCTGCTCTGTTATTTCCGGTTCCTCTGCAGGTATGATTTCCTGAATTTCCTCGAAATCCTGTGTAGACTCTTCTTTAATTCCGGTTCCCACAAAATAATCATCATTATAATAATAAGCTTCTGCTGTCACATCGCCGCTGACAGTTTCCACCACTTTTAGACCGGCAACATCTTTTCCGTTCGGGATCGTTACATATCCTCCCGGCACCTCCACTTTACTGAAATTATCAAACCCATAATTGAACATATTCGTCTGATCCTGACAAAGTTGTCCCAGTTCATCTGCCCGCATAGTTACTGCAATCAGCGTCATTCCGTTTCTTTCTGCTCCGCTGACCAAAGTATTTTTTGCAGAATCGGTAACTCCTGTTTTCCCTCCGAAACAACCTTCATAGTATTCCGGTGCTGACCGTACGACCAGTGGATGATGACTGGAAAAACTCCTTGTCTCTGCGTTCATGTTGGTCGGCTCAATGACAAAGCTCTGAGTTCCGATAATTTCCCGGAATGTATCATTTTTGATTGCTTCCCGAAAGATCAACGCCATGTCATACGCTGTTGAATAGTGATTGTCATCCGGCATTCCACTGGCATTGACAAAATGAGTATTCATGCATCCCAGTTCCTGTGCTTTCTGATTCATCATATCTACAAACGCTTCCACAGAACCGCCCACATGCTCAGCAATCTGAGTAGCCACATCATTGGCGGAGCGGATCATCAACAGCAGCAGACACTGTCTCATGGTAAGGACTTCACCTACCTGCATTCCGGCATTTCCACTTCCTGCTACTTGATCCGCCAGACAGGTTTCAGTAAAAGTCACAGATTCATCCAAAGTTGAATGTTCTAGTGCGAGCATACAAGTCATTATTTTTGTAATACTGGCTGGATATCTTTTTTCATCCATTCCCTTATTATAAATGATAGCACCTGTATCCGCATCCATCAGGATTGCTGTCTCTGCGTAAATATCAGGACCCTGCGGCCACTCTGATATGCTATTCGTTGAAATCGAATACGATGCTCCATTTTCCACAACGGAAGCCTGAACACCAACCGTCATCATCAAAATCGCACATATGAGTATTCCAGCTGCTATACTCCGATATATTCTTTTCATGTTGTTTATTATCCTTCCTGATTCTATTGTTTTAACCTTTTTATTTTTCCTGCAAATTCTGCCATTTGCATGTTCTTTCATTCTACCGTAAAATTCTCTTTACTTCAAGACTTTACTAAGATTTCTCCCCTCATCTTCTTGCCCCGACTTTTCAATCATGCTATACTGTGTCTATCTGGGTTAATAAGGGGAGAATATGAAACAAAAATCGATTCACACATATAAATATATATCTTTGCTCCTGATTTTTTTTCTGTCAGCTCTGACTATTCTGCCTGCTGAAGCTGTCTCAGGAGCGTTAAAAACATCAGATCTGGAAACCGCCCAGTGGAACATGGTGGCAGAATCTTCCATCATAGATGAATCCGGACAGCTTCAATCTATCTGTGCAACCGACCAGTATATCGTTTGTCTGGTAAATGGAGATAAGTATACAACAAAACCTGATACACTGATTGCTTATTATCGCAACTCCACAGACGCCAGTGGCAATCCTGTGGAACAGTACAGTTATGCCTTTCACGTAACAGAAACAGACTACGAACATGGCAATGGCATGACCTATAACCCTGATACGCAGGAAATTGCCATCGCCGGTCTTTTTACTAACGATTCAGCAAATGCCGGAGCTGTCTTTCTTGTGGATGCCAACACTCTGCGATTCAAGCGGAAAGTACAGGTGGGTGACGGAAGCATGAATTATTTCGGTATCGATTATGACCAGGAAAATGGAAGATATATCCTGATGGCTAATCGAGTGGCCGACTATTCTTTTATCTTTACTGACAGGGACTTTCAAATTACGGATACGTTGAATCTTCACCTTTCCAACAGCAGAAGCTCTTTTCAGGATTTCTGTGTGGCAGGGGATTCCATTATCAGTATTCCGTATATGCAGAGAGATGGATTTATGAATATCGTTGATGTCTATTCCATTTCTCAAAAACAAAGAGTGGGAAGTTATTATCTTACGCTCCCCGGGCATGATTCTTTTGATGTAGAACCGGAAGGCATCTGTCAGCTGGAACCTGGACATCTCCTGATGGCTTCTATCATTAAGGGAACCACCAATTTTCGACTGTACGATCTTACACTGCCCCTCGTATACAGTGTGGTAACCAGTGCTGAAAACGGCACTATCACAGAAAGTGCCCTGGAAATTCCCCAGGGCGAATCCTACACTGTTTCTTACAGTTGTGAGGAAGGATTCCGTCTGCAGAAGCTGATCGTAGACGGTGAAGAACAAAATATTGAAGATTTTCCTGATTCATACACCTTTACCGATCTTCAGACTGATCATACGATACATCCTGTTTTTGAAGAAATACCTCGATACACGGTTACTACTTCTGCAGAAAATGGAACCATCGATGCGTCTCCTTCCGCATTAGAACACGAATCTCTGACGATAAATTTTTCTCCCAATGAGCATTATGAACTGGGCTCCCTGACTGTGGACGGAAATCCTATAGAGATTAATATTGATGAAGCTTCCTATACTTTTGATGATCTGACTTCTGATCATACTATTGTAGCTACTTTTCAGGCGATTCCTACCTATACACTTACCATAAAAGCTGAAAACGGAACGGTCAGCGAAGATGAAGTTACCCTGTACCGGGGAGAATCTTATACTACAAAAGTATCTACAAAGAAATATTATACTCTGACCAAATGTCTGGTTGACGGGAAAACTACTCATCTCAAGCAAAAAGATGGCAATATCACGTTGGAAAATATTCAGGAAAATCACACGATCACTCTTGTGTATGGCAGAATCTGGCTTCGTGTTCTGCTGATCTGCTTACTTCTTGCTGCAGCCTTGGTCTGTGCACTTGTGCTTCTGCATATCAGGCGTGAGAAAAAACGTCGGCAACGTGCAAGAGAGCTTCGAAGAATGCGCCGGGAAGCAAGAGAATTCTTCGGCGAACTGGAAGAACTGGAAGAACATCAAAATCATCCGGAGGAGACTTCCATGTCAGCAGAAGAGTTGGATGCATTATTGAAAGAATTAAATCTGTAAACAAAAGAAAACCCTTGCAGAATTTTCGTTTTTTCAGATACGTTCTGTAAGGGTTCTGTTTTACTCCAACATTTTATTAATTGCTGTAAAATCATGCACTGCGTTTTTTCCGATTTTTATTATTTTATTAAAATTAATAGAATTCATTCCCCCCTGCCTCGCACGGAATGTAATAGGGATAAACTTAACCCTGCATCCTTTCTTCTCATATATAACAGAAATCAAAACATTCGACAAATTATAATTTTCAGGAATAAGTCCCATATATTTTTTCAAAGTATTTGTTTTCATCAAACGAAATGGTGTATTTGCATCCGTAACTGTAACCCCAAAGCATATTCTGATTACATATTTTAATACCTTCGTCACAAATACCCTGGATATTCCATCTTCCCTTTTATTCCTATGACCAATGACCATATCATAATCCTGTCTCTGATTCCAAAACTGTTCAAACTCTTCCGGCAGCGTCTGCCCATCTGAATCCGTCTGGAAAATATAATCCGCTTTCTGCTGAATAGCATATTGATAACCAAATAAAACGGTCGCACCATGCCCGCTGTTTGGTTTTGTCAGTACTGTAACCATCGGATATTCTTTTGCAAACTCTGAAATGATTGAAAGTGTATGATCTTTACTTCCGTCATCAATGATAATCATTCTGGATTTCCCACCGCCATTGTGTTTCTCAATGATCGGATACCAGGCTTCCATAACTTTCTGAATCGTTTCTTCCTCATTGTATGCCGGAATTACTATATATAAACTGTCCATTGATCTCCTCATTTCTTATATTCCAGCCATAGATACTTTTACCTTACCCACGCTCTCAGATATTCCCCGCTGCAGGCACCCTGGTGCGGATTAAACTTTTCATTGAACGTTTTATATTTTTCTCTGTATTTTTCCACAATCTCCGGCAAATTTTCCATGTTTTTCAACAATTCCTTCTGGGTTTTCACCACTGGTCCCGGAAGCATGCGGATATCAAAGTAAAAATCTCTCATCTCATTTTTATAGGCATCATAATCATACATATAAAAAAGAATCGGTCTTTCCAGTATGCCATAATCAAAAAACACACTGGAATAATCCGTAATCAACACATCAGATACCAGATACAAATCATTCACATCATCCAGATCCGATACATTCTTTATAAATCCATCATATTCATCAAAATCAAACAGATTACTGATAAAATAATGAGCCCGAAACAATACTATATATTCTTCACCAAGCCGTTTTTTCCATTCGTGAAAATCCACCTGCAGCTGATATCGGTAACCTTCTCCTGGCACATGCTGATTTTCTCTCCATGTAGGAGCATAAAGAATCACCTTTTTCCCCTCCGGAAT
This sequence comes from Oliverpabstia sp., assembly GCA_051888835.1. Lineage (GTDB taxonomy): Bacteria > Bacillota > Clostridia > Lachnospirales > Lachnospiraceae > Oliverpabstia. The sequence goes on from JBJFCH010000089.1 coordinate 7,263, forward strand.
CCCCAGTTTTTTTCGAAGTTCAGATATCTCCTCTTCTGTCACCAGGTACAGCCTGTCATTTCTCGGGTAACCTTTTTCAAGAAAAATGTTTTCTTTTCCAAGTGATTTCAAATGAAAAGCAGAAATCATTTTTTCTGTATAAAAAGGTGAAGGCGATGGCATACGGGTGAATTTTTTTGCTTCTCCGAGATAATTCTCTCTCACTTCATTTAAATTTCCTTTATTTTCCGCATAAAACTCCAAATCATATCCCAGTTTTTTAAGTGGAGTGCCATGCCAGCACTGAATATATTCCTGATCCTTCTTTGGCACTATTTCTCTCGGCAGTCTGGAATTCGTGATCCAATACGCCGCCTGCGCATAGGCCTGATAATAATCCTTCTTCCGATATTCCACTACCCGGGTATTTTCATCCTGTTCGAGAAACCGGTATTCTTCCGGATTTCGAAATGCCCAGACCTTTTTCCATGATGCATAATAGGGATCCTGCAGCATTGCCTGATAAAGTGCCTTTGGACTGCAGGCATACTTTTTGCCCATAAATGCTTCAAATACCACAGTATGGGGCTGCACTTGTCTGACTGCCCCATACTGATGTCTGTACTTTTCTGTTTTTACTTTATAATACAGTTTCAAACTCCACTTTTTCGTCCAGGGAGTCATACTGCACAGCTTCCCCATCCATTTCCAGATATTCATTGTTCTCCCCCATAAAACTCAGGACATAAACTCATTATATGCTTCCAGAACTGTCTTTGTATCCCCCTGCATCCGCACTTCTCCTTCATGAAGCCACAAAAGACTGGTACAAAGTTTTTCCAGTGTTTCCGTACTGTGGGAGACGATTACAACTGTACGATTCTCATCCATAATCAGCTCTTTCATTTTCTGATAACTTTTTTTCTTGAACTTGGCATCTCCTACGCTGAGCACTTCATCAATCAACATAATATCCGTTTCAAGAACTGCTGTAATGGAAAAAGCCAGTTTAGAATACATACCGCTGGAATACGTCTTCACCGGCATATCAATAAACTTTCCCAGGTTTGCAAATTCAATGATTTCATCCATCTTATCCCGAACCTGCTGTTCTGAGAATCCCAGCAGCATACCGGACAAAATAATATTCTCTCGTCCGCTCAGCTGCTTCTGGAAACCAACACCGATTGACAAAAGAGAGACCGAATCGGATTCCAGTTCAATACTGCCGGAATCCGCCGAAAAAATACCGGCAATGGCACGCAGCAGAGTGGACTTGCCACTACCGTTCTTTCCCACGATTCCCAGAATTTCTCCCTTTTTCACCTCAAAAGAAATCCCTTTCAGAGCTTCATACACTTCCAGCTTACTTTTTTTCAAATGGAAAAAACTTTTCCGAAGAGAAAGGGATTTTACACATTTATAAGTAATTTTTAAATCCTTTACTTCTATCGCATTTTCCGGTTTCATCTAGATTACCTTTACATAATTATTCTCATTTTTATAAATAGTTACAATTCCGATGGCAGACAGCACTACTCCCACTACAAACCAAAACAAAATCAGCCGTCTGTGGGGAGTACTGGAATATACCAGTGCCTGTCTGCAGGCATCAATCAGAAATCCGACAGGATTTACCTTCAACAGCAATGTGGCGATAGCCTTATCTACCCGATCTGTGATCACATAAAAGATACCGGACATATAGAAAAGGATACGAAGCCCCACATTTGTAATATTTTTCAGATCATCCATAAACACCCCGAAATGTGCCAGAATAGCGCTGACACCGAACGTAATCAGGATCAGATCAACCAGAATCGGTATCACATAAATTACATTCCAGGTTACCGGTACCCGCGACCAGATCATCATCACGATCACAATTCCAAAGGAAATCATCATCTTAAAAAGATTTTGTCCCAACAGAATCAAGATCAGAAAATATTTGGGAATATATACTTTTGTAACAACAGCCCGGTTAGCCGCCACAATCCGTACACTGCCGGATACGGTTTTATTAAACAGATTCCACATGGATAATCCTACAAACACAAAAATATGGAAATACTCTTTTTTCTGTCCGAAAATAACCATAAAGATAAACCAGTAAACCAACATAAATAAAATCGGATCCAGAATCCACCACAGCCAGCTCAAATGTGAGCTGGCCACTTCGGATTTCAGTCCCGATTTTGTTGCATATTTTGTATATGGCAGATAGCGCCGCATATCCTTGATAAATCGCTTCATAGCTCTCCTCCGGGATTTTCTTCTTCTGATTTTTCGCGTTTCGGCGGGAAAACCAGTTCACGAGGCTGTGCCTCGGAAGTTACCTTTACCTCTGGAAAGACCGTTGCCACAAAACGCGCACTGGCCTGTCCATCCTCCATATGACTGAAAGTTTCGTTGAATTCTCTGTATTTTTCATCATATACAAAATTCTCGATACTGTCCCGGATCGCATCCGGCAATTCTTCTTCTTCCGTGATAATTCTTCCCGGCAGTTTATCAATTCCAAAATAGAATCCACGGATGCTGTCCTTATAATCATCCAGATCGTACATATAAAACAGCATAGGTTTTTTCAGAATACCATAATCGAAAAATACGCTGGAATAATCGGTAATCAGAAGATCCGCAATCAGATACAGATGATTAATATCATCATAATTGGATACATTGTAAATAAAACCTTCAAAATCATCAAAGGAAAAATGACTTGCTACCAGATAATGAACCCGGAACAAAATCACATATTCTTCTCCCAATTCTCTGCGCAGCCGTTCAAAATCCACGTTCAGATCATAAGTAAACCCTACTCCCGCCTCATGTTGGTTATCCCTCCAGGTAGGTGCATACAAGATTACTTTTTTATCTTCCGGAATTCCGATATATTCTTTGATTTTCTGAATATCGTCAGCGTGATAATTCAGAAGCAGATCATTTCTCGGATATCCAACTTCCATCACTTTATCTTCCATCCCGGTCTCTTTCAGATTCCATGCAGAGATAAATTTCTCGCTGGCAAACTGGGACGGTGAAAGAATATACGTAAACTTTTTCGCATCCATATCATATTTACTACGGATATCCGCAATAGAATCGATTGCATTTTCCGAAGTTTCCAGATCATATCCAAGCCGTTTCAGCGGCGTACCATGCCAACACTGCACATACACCTGCTCCGGCTTCGGCCATACATGATCAGGAACACGATAATTCGTGATCCAGTACTTCGCCTGAGCCAATTTGCGCTCGTATACTCTGGCAGTTTGTTTGACCACTTTTGTATTTGGATTTTCCTCAAGGAACTTGTGCTTCTTTGCATTCTTAAATGCCCAGATAAACTGCCAGTCAGAAAACTCTTCATGAGAAATCATATATTCATACACAGCCTTGGGACTGCATCCATATGTTTTTCCATTGAATGAGTTGAACACTACTGTTTTTTCATCCGGAGTTGCTCCATGAGATCTCCACCAGTAATAAATTCTTCTTTTTGTATAAAGGATTCTTTTCCATACTTTCCGAAAATGCGGATGTTCCTTACTGTACTGACCAATTGCCTTTTTAATCGGCTGCTTGATATACTTGCGGATTAATTTACGCCATTTACGTTTAATTTTCCGGGTAATCTTCATTACAACTCTCTCCCTAAGTACCTGTTCCATATACTTTTATCTTATTCTACTTTTTTCCCAGATCTTTTTTTATCTGCGTGGTAGAAATCTCAGGTGTTCTTGGCAGATACACCACATCACAGTATTCTTTCAGGAAATCAAACTTTCCTTCCCAGTCATCACCGATTACAAAAGTATCAATTTTAAATTCTTTAACGTCAGAGATTTTCTGTTCCCAGGATTCTTCCGGGATTACCAGGTCTACATATCGAATTGCTTCCAAAAGGCTTTTTCTCTCTTCATAGGAAAAATAGCACTTTTTCTGCTTTTCATTCCAGTTAAACTCGTCCGTAGACAGTGCTACGATCAGATAATCTCCCAATGCCTTTGCGCGCTGTAAAAGCTTTACATGTCCATAATGAAGCAAATCATAAGTTCCATATGTGATTACTTTTCTCATGTCTCTCTCCTGTTTTCTTTTTCATTTTCTTCCCTGTTACTTATTTTTTATCTGTATTTAACATTTTTCTTATGCGATCACAGATTGCTTTGCAGCAGGGTGCCTGTATTTCGTTGAAAAAATCATTCGTCTCTTTTCTCAGCTGTTCATAACTGTCATGATTATACAACAAGTCATATATAGAATTCAAGAACTCACTGAAAGTTTTTGGCTTTGGTCCCGGAGTCACTTTATCATAATCAAAATTCAGCCCCCGATCTTTCAAATATTCTTCCTTGTCATACGGTAAAAAGATAATCGGTTTCTCTGTAAGCAGATAATCAATGTAAATACTGGAATAGTCCGTGATCAAAAGATCAAATATATTCAAAATCTCCATAATATCATCTGCCCGATCTTCATTCAAAAAACGGATCCTGCTGCCTGGTTTATCCAGTTCTTTCAACCACTCACATCCGGTCGTATCATAAAGATGCATGCGGATACAGAGAAAAATCTTATTTGTTTCCAGAAATGCCAAAAGATGTTTTATGGATTTCTCTTTTTCTTTACTTATAGCTTCAAACTCTGCAAAGGGGAAAAGTTTTGTAGGTTCGCGGTCACGGAAGGTAGGCGCATAAAGAATAAATTTATCCGACTGCCGAATCATAGTTTCTTCTTTTTCATATCGCTCCATAAGCACATGGGATGCCGATTGCTGCACAAACAACAGGTCATTTCTCGGCTGTCCCCATACTTTCACTCTCTCCGGATCCACCAGAAAGCTTCTGCCCATGACGGGAATCATTTCTTTCGAAGTAGTAACCACCGCCTCATAATTATCCGCAAACAAATACTTATAATATTTTCTGGTAAACCACGACAGATTTCCCTGTTCCATCCCAATTGTTTTCAATGGGACTCCATGCCACAGATTAATGATTTTATACTTTTTCCGGAACCCCACACCGTAAAGCGGAGGAGCCGTAGAGGTAAACCATACTTTGCAGGTCAACACTTTTCTAATCCCTGCAAATGAATTGGTCTCTATGAAATATCCTTTTCCATACTTGTCTTCCAATTCCTTCCTTTTTTTCTCATCATTCATCACATAATAAGGATGAATATCAGGACAATGCTCTTTCACATACAAAAAAAGATAGCTGGAATTATAGTTAAATGTCCGGTTATGGACAGAAGAAAACACCCAACATTCCGGTGAGGGTTCTCCCCGGAATGTCAGGCGTACACACATTGTTTTTATCAAACTGATGACTTTATTTAACATAACTCTTTCTCGCTCATTCTCAGTACCGAATCAATTACCGCATCCATATCATAATACTTGTATTCACCCAGACGTCCGCCGAATACAACGTTCGTTTCTTCCTCAGCCAATTTTTTATATTCCTGATACAACTTGCTGTTCTTTTCATCATTGACAGGATAATATGGTTCATCTCCCACTTTCCACTCTGAACTGTATTCCCGGCTGATTACCGTCTTCGGTTGGTCACCGAATTCAAAAAACTTATGTTCAATAATCCTTGTCCATGGAGTTTCCCGATCCGTATAATTGACTACCGCATTTCCCTGAAAATTCGGTTTGTCCAGCACTTCTGTCTCAAATCTCACGGAACGATATTCCAACGCACCCAGTTTATAGGCAAAATAGGCGTCAATCGGTCCGGTGTAGATAATTTTTTCTGCCTGACCGTCCCAGAATTCTTTCTTTTCCAGATAGTCCGTATTCAGCTGTACCTCAACGCCTTCCAGAATCTTCTCGACCATTCCGGTATAACCGCCTATGGGAATCCCCTGATACCGTGCATTAAAATAGTTATTGTCAAACGTCAGGCGAACCGGCAGACGTTTGATGATAAAGGACGGAAGTTCGCAGCAGGAGCGTCCCCACTGCTTCTCTGTATATCCCTTCACCAGCTTCTCATAAATATCCATACCCACAAGACTAATGGCCTGCTCTTCCAGATTGGAAGGTTCCGTGATACCTGCTTCTTTTTTCTGTTCCTCTATTTTGGCTGCCGCTTCTTCCGGCGTTACAACGCCCCACATCTTGTTAAAGGTATACATATTAAAAGGAAGAGAATACAATTCTCCATGATAATTAGCCACCGGAGAGTTGGTATAACGATTAAATTCCGCAAACTGACTGATATATTCCCATACTTTTTTATTGTTCGTATGGAAAATATGTGCCCCATAGATATGAACATTGATTCCTTCTATCTCTTCCGTATAAACATTTCCACCAATCTGTGGGCGTTTATCAATGACAAGAACTCTTTTTCCCGCTTTTTTTGCCTCGTGAGCAAAAATAGAACCATAAAGCCCGGCACCCACTACCAGATAATCGTACTGCATTTTTTGTCTCCTTTATATAATCCTCGCCAGCACCATACGGATACATGCAATAGGCTCTGCTGCCATAGCCTGACACGCCTGCATAATATATTGTCCATAACTGCCGGTTCGCAGATAGGCATAAGCCAACACGAGATGATGTCTCATCTTAATTTCTTTCACCTGCTTCTTACTAAACTCCGGGAAAAACTGTTTCTTATACTCATACAGTTTGTTTTCCCCTTCCACCTTGCTTCCACTGCTGGAAAGTCCTTCCGTCTTTCTATGTACCATTGCTTTCACCTCACAGACCGGAAGATAGCTGAATCTTCCTCCGCAGGTAATCGCTTCTTTCATCAGATAGAATTCATCTCCCACATCGATGGGCGGAAAACCACCGATTGCTTCCAGATACTCCCGACGAAACATCAGTGTATCTGTACCTGTCATATGATACATCAAGTGACTGGCAAATAGATCTTTCGATGCTTTTTTATCGTATACGTATTCTTCCTGACCACTGCCTGTCATCAGATATGTCCTGGATTTCAAATAATTCCTCACTCGTTTTTCTTCCAGTTTACCTTCTTCATTATACAATGACAAATCAGTCATAGAGAAATCAGAATCCGCCCGCAGCATATGCCCGATCTGATTCTCAATTTTCTGAGGCATATATTTATCATCATCATCCAGAAAAGTGATATATTCTCCCGAAGCTGCCTGTATACCTCTATTTCTTGACGCAGCCGAACCACAATTCTTTTCATTTTTAATGTACTTCAGAGGAATCGTACATTTTCTTTTCCATCCCTGTACAATATTCTCAACCTTTTGATTCCATTGGGGCTCCGCATTGTCATCCACCAGAACCACCTCAATATTTTTCCATGTCTGTGAAACCAAACTTGCAAGTGCATGTTTTAGTTCTTTCTCTCGTTGATGTGTCGCAATAACCACTGATATAAGAGGCTGTCTGTTCCTGGTTCTCTCCGAATAATCCCACTGCAGTTTTTCTATATCTGAACTTTCCTCCTCAATGCCCATGGCACCGGTTCCGCCTTCCTGTACACCATCGCGTTTCAGCACGGACACAACTGTTAATAAGATACACCGAATATCCATCCACAGTCCCTGATGCTCCACATAATATCCATCCAGCTTTGCTTTTTCTTTAATGGATATTTCATCTCTTCCATGAATCTGCGCCCATCCTGTAAGACCGGGAAGTACATCATTTGCTCCATACCGATCTCTCTCTTCAATCAGGTTATATTGATTCCACAGAGCCGGACGAGGACCAACGATACTCATATCACCTTTTAAAATATTGATAATCTGCGGCAATTCATCCAAACTGGTTTTTCTGAGAAAAGCACCTGATTTGGTAATATATTGTTCCGGATTCTTTAAAAGATGTGTAGGCATATCCTTCGGTGCATCCGTTCTCATCGTACGAAATTTCAATATTTCAAAATGTGACTTATGAATTCCCACTCTTGTCTGTTTAAAGAATACCGGTCCCGGAGAATCCAGCCGGATCCAAAGAGCGATCCCGGCCATAAAAGGAGCCAAAAGAATCGCTGCCGGTATAGTCAGAACATAATCTAACATTTTTCTCGATTTATTGTCATTTTGCCTCTTCATGTTTACCCACTTTCTCTTTCTTCAAAGGACCGCCTACTATAACCCGCAAAAACGTATGATTCAATATAATACTCGCTACTGTAAGTACTACACAGATTATCAGTACCGACAGAACACTTCTGGAAAAATACTGCAGCTTACTCAGTCGGAGCTGTTGGAACAGCCTGTGCTTTCGATAAAAATCATCAACAAGGGGAATCAGTATCGTCTGATGCCATGCATAGTATATCATAGAATTTCTTCCGAGATAACGAATTACTTTTCCATCAAATTTCCAGGACACCAAAACAATAAAAAGAATTCCGGCGAAAGCACCCAGATAAGTAACCGGTTCAATACCATATTTGCTGTCAAACATTTCCAGATGAGTCCCCGCAAGTCGAAGATCTACTGTAAGGCACACCATGGTAACTGCTGCCGCTGCAATGGCCAGAATCCACTTCTTTGGGAAAGAAAACACATATTTTTCCAAAATATCTTTTTTCCGGCACAAGTATCCCACATAAAAGAAGGGGAGTGCTGTCATACAGACATCCATATTCCAGTAAAAAGGCTGACCCCCCATACG
>JBJFCH010000090.1:0-13423 GCA_051888835.1 Oliverpabstia sp.
ATCGGTTGTCTCCGTACTATCATTATCTTCGGAGGAAGCCACCGTCTCATCTGTAATATCCATGTCAAGGCTTTCTATATCCTGCAGTACACTGTCCATATCTACAGTGGAATCTGTTTCCTGTGTCTCCTCAGATTCGGTTTTTGAGGAAGTATCTGTTGTCTTCAGTTTGGAGTCCGAATAGCTGATATACCCTGCTGCTGCAATCATAACTGCCAGTGCTGTAATGATAATCTGATTCTTTTTGAAAATTTTTTTCACCAATTCTCTCCTCACTTCATTTTCAATACTTTAATTTTATGGGCATCCACATGAAATAAAGCCATCACTGCCTCCTGTATCTGCTGTACGATCACAGGATCGCCGCCACCTTTGGCCACCACCAACACTCCCCGAATCTCCGGATATGTCTCTGATGAAATATAGGGTGTCTGACTTCCGTCTTCGGTTTCCGCATAGACTGTAGTCTCCTGAGTACTGGAAGATTGAGTATTACTCTCAGATCCCTCACTGTCTTTCTGACTTGATGTCTGTTCATCCTGAGGATTGTCTTTTTCCACAATCTTTTTTCCTGTAGACTCCATCGTAACGGTAACCTTCACCTCGCCCACTCCTTCTACCTGAGAAAGGGCTTCCGTAAGCTGCTGCTCATATTCCCGGCGGATATCCGTCATCTGCTGTCCTACATCGGCTGCGTCCTGACTTTCCGCCTTCTCATCGGAATTTTCACCGGAATCAGTCTTTTTTACCGGCGCGGCTATCACTAAAAGTAACAGCCCTGCCAGTCCGCAGACAATCCACTGTTCCCGTTTCATCTTCCTGCATATGGCAATGATTCTGTCTTTCATACGTTACCCCTGTATACTTATATTTATATTCCCCTCGGGGATTTTATAGACTTCCTCAAGCTTATTTTTTAAAAACTTCTCCGGATCGGATTTTCTGCTATCATCTAAACTGTCCGGTGTTTCCTTCTCTTTCACTTTAATACTGATATCCTGAAGTTCCAGAACATCACCGTCAAAGAAAGTGATCTTACAAGATTTAATTTCATAACCATATTCCCGCATCAGCTGTTCTATCTGTTCTTGCATCTCCCGCTCACAGGCATTTTTCACATAATCCGTTCCCATTATCTCCTGCTGCCCGGTCTCTCTCATCATTTCTTCAAAAGACTCTTCGATGGAACCGGACAATACCTTCTGATTGATAACTTCTTCCAGATCCCCCAGCTGAAGCAGCGGCTTTATAAGCACCAGAATCAAAAGCATCCCCATAAAAAAACGGATATATTTCTTTTCTTCTCCTTTCGGAAGAAAATTCATGATTGCAGATAAAAACACAAAGAAAAATGCCAGATTCTGAATCCACTGACTGATCCACTCCATCTCTGCCTCCTATCCCAGCGAGCCGGCCAATATGGCAATCGTCAGCAAAAATAAAAGTTCTACTGCCAGAAGCAATTTCAAAAGCATCCCTATACTCTCTCCCATCGCATGGAGACATCCTACCATTCGTTTATCTGTCACCGGCTGGACACATGCGGCAGCAAGCTGATAAAACAGAGCAGAAATTCCCAGCTTTATGATTGGCGGTACAGCAGCCAATAATAAGATGACCACTGCTGCCGCTCCGAGACAGTTTTTGATCAGTATGGCAGAGCCCAGTACCATCTCCGTAATACCGCTGAAAATATTTCCAAGCCCCGGTATAGCTCCCGCAGTCTTTCCGATTACCGTCTGACGGAGAGCATCCACAGCCGGTGATACTAATCTTTGTATCAACTGAATCCCTACTACAACTCCTACGATCGTCTTCATTGCCCACAAGATACCATCCTCCAGAAGTTCTGTCATTTTAGAAAGGAACTGTTCTCCTGTCAGTTCATTGATCAGCGCCACCAAAAGGTAAACACGGATTCCGGGCAGAAGGATTTTAAGGAGCACATTTTCTGCAAGATAAATGAGGATGATGATCGCCTGATAGAAAATCCCGGCAGTCGATACTCCAACGGATGCGGAAAGAACCAGATAATAGGAAGGGAGAAGTGCTCTCATAAACTCTGTGATCTCTAAAAGCGTCCGGCTGATCTGATCACTGAACTCTTCAAAACTTTTCAGCAGAACTACAAAAAGCAGCAAATAAATAACATAAAATGCCGTTTCACCAACCTGCTGATTATCAAATACCGCAGCTATATTGGTAAGCACTGCCGAAAGCAGTACAAGAAGTAATATATGTGTCCATGTTTTTTTCCGGATTCCCAATGTTTCCCGAACAGCCTCTGCTGCAGCATCCGACCAGGTATCCCAATCAAATACCTGTCCACCTTTTATCAGTTTCTTTACCATATCCGCAAGGGAAATCTGTTCCCCTGTAATCTCCTTCACCGTCTGATCCACATCTTCCAGATCCAGATCCTCCAATATATCCTGTTCAATCTGTTCTTCTTCACTGTCGGAATCGGTTGTCTTCGAATCCATCATCTGTGAATCGTCATTTTGAGAAGCGAAACACACTTCCTTCTGACTGCAGATCAGAAAAATGAATCCTGCCAGAATGCCGATTCTTCTTATATAGATACTCGTTTTATACCCTTTCTTTCCATTAAGCAAGAAATTCATGTATTGTCTCCAGAAGTGCTGTAAGGACAGGCATACTTACCGCCAACACAGCCAATCTTCCAAAAATCTCAATCTGTCCTGCAACAGCGGAATATCCGGCATCCTTACAGATTCCGGCACAAAACTGACCGATGTATGTAATCCCTATCATTTTCAGGAGTATTGTCATATACGTTGCATCCACAGGAACATACTGCTGTATTTTTCTCAAAGAAGATAAAAGATACGACAATTTTCCTGCTGAGTAGAATAAAATCGCAATACCGGCAGCCATCGTAATATACAAAGAATACTCCGGCCGTACCTGTTTTAGCAGAATTGCCAGAAAAACTGCTGCAATCCCCACCACTGATATACGGATGATTTCCATATGGACTCCTTATAATGAAAATAATTTTTTTATAGTTTCAAACAGTTCATAAATATAAGGCAATACCCAGAATAAAACCAGCACAAGACCAGCCAGACTTGTCAAAAATGCCTGTTCGTCTCTTCCGCTGTGTTTCAAAACCTGGCTCAGCACTGATACCAGAATCCCCACCGCACCGATTTTGAATATAAGTCCAACCTCCAAAACCGCCTCCCCTCCTTTATATTCACGGTTTTCTCTCCCTGACATACTCGAAGCTTTCAAATCAATAAAATAATCAGAAAAACTCCAGCCATGATTCCAAGACTGCGGCACAACTTTATTTTTTCCGGAAGCTGTATTCTCAGTCTTCTGATCTTTTCTTCCTGCTCTTTCCTGTACTGCTCCAAAATATGAATCTGCATTTCCTTATCCAAATACCCCAGATTACATACGGCCTGATAAAAATCATCCAAATCTTCTTCTTCCAAAAATGAGGCACTCAACTTTTCTTTTATCAACTCTCCCAGTATGTGTGAAAAATTCTCACCGGAATACATTCTCATTCTCTCCGCCAGTACATACAAAAACTCTGCAAAAGGGGATTCTGTTTTCTCACTGATTCTTTCCATTGCCTCCGGAAGTGTACTTACCGCAAAAGAAATTTCTCCTTTCAAAAATCCTGTGATATGGATCAGTTCCTCCAGCTGCATGACCCTGCCCTGATACTGCCGGCCTTTTAAGAATCCGAGTCCGGAACAGGAAAATAATAAAAGAACAGCGCCAACCAGCTTGATCATTCTGCATATCCTCGCTCTCTCTGATACAGACAGGTCCCTCTTCCGTCATAAATCTGTGAGATTTTTCCGGCAATCTGCTGTTTTTTGTTTTGCAGAACAATATAACGCTGGAAAACGTGTTCTTTTATCAAACGTTCCAAAAGAGGTTTTTTCTGTATTTCCTCTATAGAACTCCCATGTACGGTTGCAAGCAATTTACATCCACTGTTGAGTGTCATTTCTATGGCATCGATATCTTCATAATTTCCAATCTCGTCTACGGCAATTACAGACGGTGACATGGAGCGAAGAAGCATCATCATTCCTTCTGATTTTGGACAGCAGTCCAGAAGATCTGTACGGATCCCCACATCATTTTGAGGAATTCCCTGATAACTGCCGCCAATCTCCGATCTCTCATCCACCACACCTACAGTACACCCCGGAAATTGATCCGTTCCATCGGAAATCTGGCGGATCAGATCCCGCAAAAGTGTAGTCTTCCCACAACGGGGAGGAGAGATGATCAGTGTATGACAAACTTCTTTATCCTGCAGTACATAAGGAAGTACCGCATCCGCACACCCTTTTATCTCATGTGAAAATCGAATATTGATACAGGAAATCTGGCGCACTCCTTTCACCTGATGTTCCTCTATAATTGTTTTTCCGGTCACCCCAACCCGATGCCCTCCTTGTATCGTAAGGAATCCCTGCCGCAGTTCCTCTTCATAGGCATACAGAGAATACTGTCCCAGATATTCCATCGTTGTCCTGATTTCTTCCTGCTTTACCAGATAGGCCATCTCTCTATGACGGGTAAGGATTCCCTGGGATGACACAAAAAATTCCTCTCCATCCTGCCACAAAATCAATGGTTTTCCTGTCCGCAGCCGAATCTCCTGCAAAGAGTCTGCATCCCAGGCCGCCTGTTGTAAAATTTCCCGGATTGTCCCCGGAAACAGGCGAATAACATCCTCCCGTTCCATATGCATCACCTCTTACCTCTAATATATGAGGACAACCGGTATTTAGAACGAACAAGGACAAATTTCTATTTTCCCCTTCCATGTATCAGCGACACACAGAGCAGCAGAATACTCCGCCCAATACTGCAGTTCATAAAACCTGCAATTATCATAGGTAAGCATTCTCATATCCCGGCGGATTCCCTCCCCTGTATATTTGAGATAACTTTCTTTTTTTGCCCAACACTGAAAAAAGACATCCTCACGAAAACCGGATGTTTCATATTGCTTCCATTCTTCCGATGTCATGATCCGTTTACCCGAACGTTGGTGATTTCCTTTTTTCTGATATTGAATATCAATTCCCAACGGCGTTTTTCCGACTGCACAGAGCACATATACACCGGAATGGCTGATATTAAAATGTATTTCCCTGTGGTGATTAAGATAGGGTTTGCCTCCCACTGCTGCTTTGATCGGTTCTTCTTCATCTGAAAGAACAATTCCATATTCCTGTTCTATCAATCGTTCCAGCAGTACGTGCCCGGTCACACTGGCAAAGTCTGCTCCTTTTTTCTTTTTTTCTTCTTCCGATAATCGCAGCCAGCCGATTACAATTTTATTTTCTTCCATTTTCAGGACATCCTTTCCTTCTTTCCGGTGCTTCCTCAATTTCAGCCAGAAAACGGGAAGGTTCCATTTTTTTTCCGAAACGTTCTTCCACAGAATACAGATGAAGCTCTTTTCTGGCTCTCGTCATTCCCACATAGAACATTCTTCTTTCTTCCTCCATCTCTGCATCCAGAACAGCTTTATGATAAGGAATACTTCCTTCATTTACATCCAGAATATATACCCGGTCAAATTCCAGTCCTTTTACACTGTGAAGAGTGGAAATAGTCACAGCCTCCCGCTCCTGCCGGATCTGTTCTGCCTGCTCTTTCAGCTTTTCCTTATACTCTTCCATATAGTCGAACCATTCCTGATAGGTTTTATAGCCTTTTGCACTTTCCTGAATCTCCCGGAGGATATCATACAGCTCTTCCACTTTTATTCGCCGATACTGGGCATATTCTTTCAGATATTCGTCATACCCGATTCCAAAACGAATATAATTGATAGCGGCATACGGTGTCATATCCTTCATCATTTTCAGATCACGCTCAAACTTTTCGATCCGGTCACACATCCATTCTTTTCCCTCATAATACTGATAAAGAATCTCAAACGGCATTTCCTTTTCATAAAAAGCCTCCCTGGACAGGTAGCGGTTTGGCCTGTTCATAATCGCAAGAAAATCTTTTCTCTGTCTTCCTCCCATGGCCAACCGCATATAAGAGACCATATTTTTAGCAAGCCAGTGTTCATACAGATTCGGTAATACATCACGCATAGTAAATGGAAAATTATACTCCATCATCCGTTCCACTGTCATCCTGCTCCCCACATTGGTACGAAACAAAACAGCAATCTCCCGATAAGGACATCCCGCCATGACATCTTTCTGAATCTGCCTGGCAAGCCAGGTTGTCTCATCACTCTCATTTTCAAAAGAACGAATCTCTATCATCTTCCCCGGTGGATTTTCTGTCCGAAGCTGTTTTTCAAAACGGGTGTCATTCCATCGGATCAGATTCTGAGATTTTTCCACGATTTCTCCACTACAACGGTAATTCTGTTTCAATACAATCTGTTTCATCCCCGGATAATCTTTCGGTACATGGAGCATGATCTCAGGCTTCGCTCCCCGGAAACGATAAATCGACTGATCATCATCTCCTACCAGAAACAGATTATTTTCCGGCAATGCCAGAAGCTTCATGATATCATACTGCAGCTGATTCACATCCTGAAACTCATCAATCAATATATACCGGAACTTTTTCTGCCATGCCGCCAGAATATCCGGATGCTTCTGAAACAGCCGGTAACAATATACCATCAAATCATCAAAATCCAGAAGTCTCTGTCCATGAAGTTTTTTTTCGTATGATTCATAGATTCGTCTGAACTCTTCATCCGGACAGCTGGCAGAATAATAATGTGTCAGTGGAATTCGCTCATTTTTTACCATACTGATCTCCCGATTCAAAGATTCCAGCAAATCATTTTCATCGTCCACATCCATAGATGTATTCTGGATTACTTCTCTCAGAATCTTATATCTGTCATCTTCACTGGCAATATTGGCAGATGTAATCCCGTAAGCTTGACGGAGGATTCCATAAAACACTCCGTGAAATGTACCAAAGGTTACCTGTGTGGAACTTTCCCCTGTAAGGCACAAAAAGCGCTCCCTCATCTGTCTGGCAGCTGCTTTTGTAAAAGTAACCACCAAAATGGATGAGGGAGCCACCTGGTATTCTGTGATCAGTTTTTGCGTTCGGTAAGTAATTACCGAAGTCTTCCCGGAACCCGGTCCGGCAAGAACCAGCAGTGCCCCATCTTTATGAGACACTGCCTGTTGTTGTTCTTTATTAAAATTCATCTACTTCTCAATCCTCAGCCCAGAACTGACTTTTTCAGTTTACATGACTTTCTTCAGCTCAGTTTTTCGATCGCTGCCTGGATTCTTACAAGGCTTTCTTTCTTACCAAGCACTTCCAGAATCTCCGTAGCTCCGGCAGGAGTCATCTGTTTCCCGGAAAGTGCGGTCCGAATCGGCCACATAACATAACCCACTTTATATCCATTTTCTTTTGCATATGCTGAAAGCATCGCAAACAATGCATCATTACTGAAATCTTCCTGAGCCTGAAGAAGCGGAGTCACTTCTTTCAGTACCCGGAGGGAAGTCTCCTGGGTTGTTTTCATTTTTTTGTGTACATACATGGAAACATCGTACTCCGGAACTTTTTCAAAGAAATCCACATAATCTTTGATATCCGGGAAAACCTCGATCCTCGTTTTCACCATAGCGGCGATCTTATGGAAATCCAGATCCTTTGTGATGACTTCTTTCAAATATGGCAATGCCATCTCATAAAAAGCGTCATCATCCATCTTTTTCATGTATTCTCCGTTCATCCAACGAAGTTTTACCATGTCAAATACAGCCGGTGATTTGCTGATTCTGTGATAATCAAATTCTTTTACCAGTTCTTCCAGAGAAAAGATTTCTTCATCGGATGCCGGACTCCAACCCAGCAATGCAACGAAGTTGACAATGGCTTCTGAAAGAAATCCCTGTTCAATCAAATCTTCATAAGAAGAATGACCACAGCGTTTGGACAGCTTCTGATGATCCTCATTTGTGATCAGCGGACAATGTACATACTTGGGTACTTCCCAGCCAAATGCTTCATAAAGACGATTATACTTGGGTGCAGAAGAAAGATATTCATTTCCTCTTACCACATGAGTGATACCCATCAGATGATCATCAATAACATTGGCAAAATTATAGGTAGGATATCCGTCGGATTTGATCAGAATCATATCATCCAGTTCATTATTTTCCACGGAAATATCTCCGTACAGTTCATCATGAAATGTGGTCACACCTTCTGTCGGCATATTAATACGGATGACATAAGGCTTTCCGGCAGCCAGATTCGCCTCAATCTCCTCTTTTGACAGATGCAGACAATGCTTATCATAGATCGTGATCTCTTTTCCTGCGACTTCCGTCTTCAAGCTCTCCAATCTCTCTTTATCACAGAAGCAGTAGTATGCGTCTCCCTGATCGATCAACTGCTTTGCATATTTCAGGTAAAGTCCCTGTGCCTGACGTTCACTCTGCACATAGGGCCCAACCCCTCCGTCTTTGTCAGGACCCTCATCATGAATCAGACCTGTTTTTTCCAGAGTCCGGTAGATAATATCCAAAGCTCCTTCCATAAAACGTTCCTGATCCGTATCCTCGATACGCAGCATGAATTTTCCGTCTTCATGCTTTGCAATCAGATATGCATACAATGCGGTTCTCAGATTACCAACATGCATTCTTCCTGTTGGGCTCGGTGCAAATCTTGTTTTTACTGTACTCATTTTCTCGCTCCTGTTTCTATCGTTATCTGTCATAAAGAAGGTGTGGAATTAATCCTCCACACCCTTGTTTCTCAAATATTCAATCACGTCTCCAACTGTCTCCATATCTGTCAGCTCTTCTGCCGGAATCTCGAGACCGTACTCTTCTTCCAAAGCCATAACCAGCTCAAACAAATCTAATGAATCAGCTCCCAGATCATCCTTAAAAGAGGTGTCCATTCCGATGGTCTCTTCTTCGCAGTTCAACTGCTCTGCAATAATTTTTCTAATCTTCTCTAACATATCTTCCCTTTGTCTCCTTTTAAAGAATGTCGATAAAATATCTGTTGTATCGAAGTATATATATTATAAAATCATTTGTCAACCCATTACGAAAAATCATCCTGATTTTTAAATCGGATCTGCCTGGAAACACTGAGCGCAATGCCCATCTCTGTCATCAAAAACAGAATCGAAGTACCTCCATAGCTTACAAATGGCAATGTAATTCCCGTAGTGGGTAACAGATTGATCACAACACAGATATTCAAAATAACCTGCAGCGCAATATGTACAAAGATGCCGCTGACAATCAACGTTCCGTAAAGATCAGGTGCATTTTGGGCTATGAAAAACAGTCTGTACAACAGATATCCAAACATAAGAAAAAGAAGAAGTGCTCCGAATACTCCCAACTCTTCACATACGATGGAGAATATCATATCATTCTGAGCTTCCGGTATCGTTCCCAGTTTCTGTGCACTGTTCCCAAGACCTTTTCCGAAAAATCCACCGCTTCCGATTGCATATAAAGCCTGCATTACCTGATAACCGCCGGATGACATATTTTCCTCAGGGTGAAGCCAGGCAAGAATTCTTCGAATTCGAAAATTATCACTGGTAGTCATTGTCTGTCCCATATAAATCACAATTGCTCCGACTGCTGCTGTCACACCGGCCGCTGTCAGAACAAATGGTTTTGTCTTAGGATGGGCTATAAATATCAACATCACTGCAATCCCGCCAATGATAATACCTGTACTCAGATTGTCGGTAAGAATAAATGCAGCCCCTCCCTGGATCGCACCAAGAATCAAAAGCACTATCACTGCTTTCAAAGTTTTGACCTGCCTTCCCATCTTGATGATCACCACCGGCAGATAAATTATCACTGCGATCTTCGCAATCTCAGAAGGCTGGAACTGTATACCCGCCAGTTTTAGCCAACGCTTGGAACCGTATGCAGAAACCCCAAAAGGAGAAAAATAAACCATCGCCATTAATATAAAGGATACCACATAAGCAAGACCTGACACAGGGATCAAAAGATGATAATCCCATCTGGATATGATAATCGCAAATAGGATCGATGCGGCACTGATCAACGCCTGACGTCGGAAATAATACATATCATCTCCGTTAAACTTCAGCTGTGCCTCATAGGCACTTGTACTATAGAGCATAATCAATCCAAAGCAAATAAGCAGAATAACCGCAGCCAGCAGGTTATAATCATAATAATCTGCTTTTTTACGCTCCTTTTTTTGCTTTTGACTTACACTTTTCTGCATGCAAATACCTCATTTCTTATTCTTAACTCCCATTTATCCTAAAGTATAGCACCTTTCCAGAAATAAAAAAACCTTTTCTTGAACCATTCCGTTATTTTTCCCATATGATAAACAGAAATGATTTTGAAAGGAAGGATTACAAATGGGAAACTGCCAAATGGATAACCGTCGAATGGACGGATGCCGAATGGATAATAACCGGATGCCCTGCAAAAATAATCCCGGACGCCGAAACGGCTGTTCTGCCAATACAAAAAACAGTTATACAAGAATGAATCTTTCAGATATGAACCAACAACGTAGATGCCAGGATTCTACTGAACGGCAGATGTGTTCAGAACATCAAATGCCTTCCGCCGGTCAGATACACTGGGGCGACCTGCCGATTGGTATGGGG
Source organism: Oliverpabstia sp. (assembly GCA_051888835.1). Lineage (GTDB taxonomy): Bacteria > Bacillota > Clostridia > Lachnospirales > Lachnospiraceae > Oliverpabstia. The sequence goes on from JBJFCH010000090.1 coordinate 10,658, forward strand.
TATGTTCCCTCTCAAATGCACTGGAAAACGTATAGCCTTCAAAAAGGATTTTCTATGGGAACTATATTCCCTGAACTTTGTAAACCGTTTTGTGGGAAAGGAGGCGGATGTCATTGCTAAACTGCAGCTGTAATTGTGAATGTTCCTGCCGCACAAATGATGATTCCCGACAAAAACTTATGGATCTGATCAATCTGTCCAGCTTTGCTGCCTTTGACATGCTCCTTTATCTTGATACGCATCCTGACGATATGGAAGCCCAGGCATTTTACCATAAAAACGCCTGCGTCCGCAAGGATTCTATGAATGAGTATTCCCGCCAATATGGACCATTGACCATGGATACGATAGACAACACTCACAGCGACCGCTGGGACTGGATGCTGCAGCCCTGGCCATGGGAAATGGAAAGGAAAAGGAGGTGCTGAAAGTAAATGTGGATCTATGAAAAAAGATTAGAATATCCCGTAAATATCACAGAACCCAATGCGGATATTGCAAAATTAATCATCAGTCAATATGGCGGGCCCGACGGCGAGATCGGAGCTTCCATGCGTTACTTGTCACAGAGATTCGCAGCTCCCAACCGTGTCTGCATGGCTGTACTGACGGATGTAGGCACAGAAGAACTGGCCCACCTGGAAATGGTGGCAACGATTGTTCATCAGCTGACCGCAGATCTTACGATGGAAGAAATTGAAAATTCCGGATTCAGTGCGTATTATATCGACCATACGGTAGGTATCTGGCCACAGGCTGCCGGCGGAATTCCTTTCAATGCCTGCGAATTTCAGAGTAAAGGAGACCCTATCACGGATTTATTCGAAAGTCTGGCTGCAGAACAGAAAGCCCGAAGCACGTATGATAATATTCTGCGTGTCGTAAAAGATATGCCGGAAATCGCAGACCCGATCCGTTTCCTCAGACAAAGGGAAATCGTTCATTTCCAGCGTTTTGGAGAAGCGCTTCAATCTGTGCAGGATCAACTAAATTCCAAAAACTTCTATGCCTTTAATCCGAGTTACGACACAGGTGTCACAAGATCTCCCTGCGAATGTGAAAATGAATGTGAGTGTGACGAATCATGAATCAGAAATTATATGATGCCCTCAGTACAATTATGGAAATGGTACCGGAATCGTATGCTTTTATTCATGGCAGCGGAAGTTACCCGGAAATCAAAGGAAGCGTATATTTCTATCCGCTTTGGGACGGCACTTTGGTAGTTGCGGAAATAGAAGAACTGCCCCAATCGGAAGCTCCCTGTCAGGATGTGATCCTGGGATTTCATATTCATGCAGGGAATCGCTGTCTGCCGTCAGACAGTGATCCCTTTGGAAAAACAGGACTTCACTACAATCCCGGAAACTGTGAACATCCCAATCATGCAGGAGATATGCCGCCTCTCTTTGTCAATCATGGCAAAGCACTGCTGATTTTTTATACAGACCGCTTTCATCCCGATGAAGTTGTGGGCCACACAGTTGTTGTCCACAATATGCCGGATGATTTTCACAGTCAGCCATCCGGAAATTCCGGTGAAAAAATTGCCTGCGGCGAGATTCAGCTGAACAAAATGAACCGATAAATCCAAAAGTTATAAGGGGCAGGAAATGATGCTTTTTCCTGCCCTTATCTGCATTCTCTGTGATTTACTTTTCATTATCCGTCAGTAATCAAATTTTCTCAAAATACAAGCCATCCTTATTGCAATAGAAGAATATTTTCTTTACCCCATTTATCTTAAATCTCGCTTCCGGATCGCCCTCCGGATAGAGTTTCACCATCTGAATCCTGTCCGAAGAAAGTGCTGCAATAAAAGAAATATAATGTTTTTTTGTCATATCATGCTCTATACGTACATAATACTCATCTTCAACTCTTTCAATAAAAATCTTATGATTTTTATCTGTTTTTTCTGCCTGGAAGGGTGTAAGCAACACTCCATGACAATGAATTACTGCTTCCCCCATCGTGTGGATGATATTTCCGCAGACAGGACATACATAAAACTTTGAACGCAGCATATTTGCTGACACATTTACATTACTGACTGTATTTCCGGATATGAGTTCAGCTATTGATATACCAAAGACATTGGCTATGGTTTCTAATAAGGAAATATCCGGATACCCTTTCGCAGTTTCCCATTTTGAAATAGTTTTGTCTGAAACACAAAGTTTCTCGGCAAGTTCCGACTGTGTCAAATGATTCTTTTCTCGCAGCTCTTTGATCACAGCTCCCGTAACATATTGATTCATTCTTTCATACCTCCTATGCAATATCATAAGTGTAGAAAGATGTTTTTACAACCTACGGAAAGTAGAGTGGTTTTTTATATTTTCATTTATCTTTGGAATGTTATAGAATTCCTCCGCTTTTCATTTCTAAAAATGCCAGATTAGGCAATGACGTTTCTAAGACTGGACCATATCCTATGGTACCAATAAGATCAGATTTTCACTTCTTTCTGAGACTTGAAACAAAAGATTCCTTATTTTTCGATCATTTCCAGAAACTGCTCACATGTTTCCGATGATAATGCCTTGTCCAGATATCCATCCAGTATATCCTGGTTCTCTTCTTTCAGGATTATTTCTCTGACTTTTTCCGGCACTTCTTCTGTTTTTGATAAGATCTTTAACAGAGCCTGTTGAATACCCTCGATTTTACCTTCAATCCTACTCTGTTCTCTTTCATCTTTGATCAACTCTTCCAACAACATATAGCGTTCCTCCATTTCCCGGCTGGCTTTTACATTTCGGA
>JBJFCH010000090.1:13523-15755 GCA_051888835.1 Oliverpabstia sp.
TATAGTCATTATAAAAAATACAGCAGGGAATTTCAACAGGGATCCGCCTAATAAATGTTAATATAAGGTCTCTTTCAGTTTTGCAATCGTTGCTTCCCAATCCGGCACGAGCATATCCTGTTTTTTCACATAAATTACTTTATACATGTTATCATAAGGAATTCTGTCTTTCACAAGATCATACTGGAACAGCGAAGGGGCTTTTGCCAAAAGGCTCCACATCTCATCTTCCGGAATATTATGTGTCACCAAAGGAAGAACCTCTTCTGCAAATGTGTACAATTCCGCAACACTCATACGTTTCATTTTTTCCATTATTTTCGTCAGCACAGTTCTCTGACGCTCTGTACGCTCATAATCCGCATTTCCTACATAACGGATCCTTGCATATGCAACTGCCTGAACACCGGAACATGTTTTTGTTCCTTCCTGTAAAAAATAATAGCTTGTGGGATTCAGATTTTTCAGGTTACACATTTCTTTTATATAATTATTGGCAACTCTTACTTCATCTTTGGAAAGAGTCAGCTCCACACCGCCTATTTTGTCTATAATATCGATCATACTGTTAAAATCAACTGATACATATCGGTCAACCTGAATTTTATAATTCTGTGTAACTGTTTCCAGAAGTAACGGCCCCGCTCCATTGGCATGGGCAGCATTCAACTTTCTCATACCGATACCGGGAATATCCACATAGGTATCACGCATCAGAGATATCATACTGATCTGTTCTTTTTTATAATTCAGTGACATCAGAATCATACTGTCCGAATTGCCCGCCCAGGAAGTATCCCGGCGATCCACTCCGATCAACAGTACATTGTACACATCCCCGTCATTGGTAATAGGCTCTGCTTCCGAAAATTCCGCCATTTTCCGCTCCAGCTCTGCCTCCTGCTCCGGTGTAAGCACCTCTCCCTGTGCTTTCTCAGGGTCTATCTCTTCCACGTCTTCTCCTGTTTCCGTAAATTGCTTCATGGCATCTTCGTCTGAAGTATAGTTTGTTTTTTTATAAAAACCGTGGGTTAAAGCGTAAGCTGTGATTCCCAAAACGATAAGTAAAATCAGTAATACAGCAAGTACAATAAATACTATTTTCTTTTTTGCTGACTTTCTCTTTGATGATCTTTTTTTCATAACTGTTCTCCTCTTTCATAGTATCAGTTGTACTGTTTTTTATCTGGTATCATTTGATTTATTTTCATAAATCCGAATACAAATCCGCCTTATAAACGCCATCCTCGATTAATTGCCGGAAACTATCCACAACCGCTGCTTTATCTTCCTTATATGTAACGCCAAACCATTTGTCTTTCGTTTCCAGAACTTTAACAGTACATTCTCCTTTGCGAAGCAAGCCTCCGATCAATGTCGGCAGCAAATATTCCGCTTTTAGCGGATTTGCCGGAACATCTTTTTCAAAGAAACCTTTGAAATGCTCTTCCAACACTGACAGAAATGCAGGAGCACTGCCTTCCTTAGCCGGAAATCCCCACATATTCATAGATACATAAGATTCCGGATTAAGTTTTACCCCATCTGCTTCCGCACCAATCATGCCACTAACAGAATCAACGGTCTTAGTAATATTACCGGTTTCCACCACATCAATCACATGTGTATGACCTTCCGCCACTTTACATACCCCTCTGGTGACACCACCGTTATCAGACAGTGTATTCTTCAAAATAAAACCAGCCATGGAAATAGCAGAGTCATCATGTTCCAAAATCAGCCAGTCATGCATCTGACGAAATGCTTCTTTTCCGTAGTAGTCGTCGGCATTGACCACCATAAAAGACTCATGGATGATGTCTTTCGCAGCTAGGACCGCCTGTCCGGTTCCCCATGGTTTTGTACGTCCTTCCGGAACCTCTCCCGGCACATTATTCAAATCCTGAAAAGCATAAGCGATTTCCACATCCAGTTTCCTACAGACAGCTTCTATCCGATTACCGATCCGCTCCCGGAAATCAGCCTCTATATCCTTGCGGATTACAAAAATAATTTTATTGAAGCCAGCTTCGATGGCATCATGGATGGAATAATCCATGATAATTTCATCGTGTAAACCAACCGGTTCTAATTGTTTAATTCCGCCACCGAAACGAGAGCCGATACCGGCGGCCATAATTAGTAATGTTGTGTTTTTCATTTCTCCTTTTTCTCCCAATAGACTCTCGGAATCTCTAAGCCTTTATTCATCTGGCTTCTGAGATTCCTTTT
>JBJFCH010000091.1:0-13188 GCA_051888835.1 Oliverpabstia sp.
AAAGAGAGGATGCATATGAAAGTCAAAATTGCGCTTGCGGGAAACCCGAACAGTGGAAAAACAACTCTGTTCAATGCCCTGACCGGATCCAATCAATTTGTGGGAAACTGGCCTGGTGTTACCGTAGAAAAAAAAGAAGGAAAAATTAAGGGATACACAACGAAAGGAGATGAGGCGATCCTGGTAGACCTGCCGGGTATTTACTCATTGTCACCGTATACGCTGGAAGAGGTGGTATCCAGAAATTTCCTGATTGGTGAAAAGCCGGATGCAATTATCAATATTATTGACGGTACCAATCTGGAAAGAAACCTGTATCTGACTACACAGCTTACCGAACTTGGTATTCCGGTCATTATTGCGGTAAATATGATGGATTTGGTGAGAAAAAACGGAGAAGAACTGAATGTGGAACGTCTGGGAAAAGATACCGGATGTAAAGTTGTGGAAATATCCGCTTTAAAAGGAGAAGGGATTGATCAGCTTGCACAGCGGGCAGTAGCCATTGCAAAGAGTGGGAAATCCAGCCAGCCGGCACATAGATTTGAAGGATGTGTGGAACATGCCATTGCACACATAGAAGAGGCGATTTCCGGCTATGTAGATCCAAGTATGGAACGCTGGTATGCGGTAAAACTTTTCGAACGTGATAAAAAGGTTCAGGAAAGTCTGAATCTGGAAAAAAGATTATTGGATCACATTGAAGAAGATATCGTGAGCTGTGAAAAAGAAATGGATGATGATGCGGAAAGTATCATAACAGGAGAACGTTATAATTACATAGGAAACATTATTGAGGACTGTTACAAAAAACGTGTGAAAAAACAAATGTCTTTATCGGATAAAATAGACCGTGTGGTAACAAATCGTTTCCTTGCACTTCCGATTTTTGCGGTTGTCATGTTTATTGTATATTACGTATCTGTTACAACTGTGGGAAGTATTTTAACGGACTGGACCAATGATACTTTATTTGGTGAATGGATCATCCCGGGAGCGCAAAGCGCGTTGGAATCTATTGGATGTGCCCCGTGGCTGACAGGGCTTCTCGTTGACGGTATTATCAGCGGTGTTGGTGCGGTGCTGGGATTCGTTCCGCAGATGCTGGTGTTGTTCCTCTTCCTGGCATTTTTAGAAGGATGCGGATATATGGCACGTATCGCATTTATCATGGATCGAATTTTCCGGAAATTTGGTCTGTCCGGTAAATCTTTCATTCCGATGCTGATCGGTACAGGTTGTGGTGTTCCGGGCGTTATGGCATCCAGAACCATTGAAAATGACAGAGACCGTAAAATGACGATTATGACAACTACTTTTATTCCGTGCGGGGCAAAACTTCCGATTATCGCCCTGATTGCAGGTGCCCTGTTTGACGGTGCTGCATGGGTAGCTCCGAGTGCATATTTTGTTGGTATTGCGGCAATCATCTGCTCCGGTATTATTTTAAAGAAAACAAAGATGTTCGCAGGAGATCCGGCACCGTTTGTTATGGAACTTCCCGCATATCATTTGCCGACGGTTGGAAATGTACTCAGAAGTACTTGGGAACGTGGATGGTCCTTTATCAAGAAGGCCGGAACAATCATTTTGCTTTCTACCATCTTCGTATGGTTTGCACAGGGCTTTGGATTTGAAGGCGGACACTTTGGCATGGTAGAGGATATGGAAAACAGTATCCTGGCAGCCATCGGTTCTGCGATTGCGTGGATCTTTACTCCTCTGGGATGGGGGAACTGGAAAGCGGCAGTGGCAGCCATCACCGGCCTGGTTGCAAAAGAAAATGTAGTAGGAACTTTTGGTATCCTTTATGGATTTGGAGAAGTTGCAGAAGACGGTGCTGAGATATGGGGAAGCCTTGCAGGGTCTATGACAGCGGTAGCAGCATATTCTTTCCTGGTATTTAACCTTTTGTGCGCACCTTGTTTCGCTGCGATGGGAGCGATCAAACGGGAAATGAACAATGCAAAATGGTTCTGGTTCGCAATCGGTTATCAAACATTGCTTGCATATGTGGTTTCTCTGTGCGTTTATCAGATTGGCACACTTGTAACAATGGGTGCGTTTGGTATTGGAACAGTTGTGGCATTTCTGCTGATTATCGGATTCCTTTATCTGTTATTCCGCCCTTATAAAGAAAGCCAGAATCTCAATGTACCGAAAAGTATTTCAGGTAAGCTCAGAGCATAAATGATGATGTAACACAGGGAATGGATATTAAGGAGGTGCAGTAACTATGGGAACAGCAATCGTACTTCTTTTTCTTACCGGAGTGATAGGACTTATAATCCGGAGCATGGTAAGGGATAAAAAAGCCGGGAAATCCTTACAGTGCGGGCAGAATTGTAAGCATTGCGGCGGACATTGCCATGGAAATTGAAAATAAGGATCTGGTGGTTGAACGGCTAAAAAGTCAGGGGTTTCGGATTACCAGACAAAGAAAACTGTTGATTGATATTATTCTAAGTGAGAACTGTAGCTGCTGTAAGGAAGTATATATTCTTGCGTCGAAGAAAGATCCGGGAATCGGAATGGCAACGGTTTATCGGACGGTTGATGCGCTGGAAAAAGTTGGAGCGCTGAAGCGCAGAACCGCATATCGACTGTGTGAGCAGAAGAATAAAATGTGTCAAAGCTGGCTGGTGGAACTGGAAGACAGTTCTACGGTGAAACTTGATTATGTATCCATGAAAAAAATTATTGAGAATGGGATGCGGAATTGTGGAATCACCAAAGGAAAAAAAGTAAAAGGAATCATGTTAATACAGGCAGAGGAATGACTGTAAAAATGATTCTTTTTTCTGCCTTTACTTATTTGCAATCGTTTGCTATAATAGTTGCATTGAAAGGCAGGAAAAGATAAAATGACAATTTATGATATTGCAAAGCAGGCAGGAGTGTCAGCTAGTACGGTCTCCCGGGTGATTAATGGTAAACCGGGTATCAAAGAGGCCACGCGTCAAAAGGTTCAGAAACTATTAGAAGAGAACTCTTATACGCCCAATGCAGCAGCACGGGGACTTGTAATGCAGTCATCACGCTTTATTGGTATTCTGATCGAAGATATTCGTGTTTCTCACCATACGGATTCGGTATATGTCATCAGCCAGGAAATGATGGCAAGCGGTTATACCTGTATTACTTTAAGTACCGGAACGGAGCCGGAACAAAAAGCGAAATATATTGAGATTTTGGAACAACGCCAGGTGGAAGGCGCAATTCTTGTTGGTTCTATGTTTTCGTCGGATGTTGTGAAGGAAAGTATTAAGAAACATTTGCACAATATTCCGGTGGTACTGGTCAATGGAACTTTGGATCTTCCGAATGTTTACAGTATTTTGGTGAATGAGGAACAGGGAACACAGGAATGTGTAAAACTCTTATTGGAGCGTGGACGCCAAAATATCAGTTATATGATGGATGTGTCTACTCCCTCTAATCAACGAAAGCTTCAGGGATTTTGTAATGAAATGAAACTTAATGGAATTCCGGAAGAAAAGTGGCAGATTGTGGCGGCACCAGGGGAAAATGCAAGTCCAAGGGAGTCTATTGCCCGCGGATATGCAGCTGCAGAGCAGATTCTCTTGCAATATCCGGATACAGATGCTGTTTTATGTGCAACAGATTTACTGGCAATCGGCTGTCTGCAGTATCTTCGGGAAAAGAATATTCCGATTCCGTCTCATATAGCAGTGATGGGAGTGGATAATACTTTGTATGGAAGCATATGTACACCGACATTAAGTACTCTGGATAATAAACTGGCAGAATTAAGCCGAAATGCAGCTCAAATATTGCTGAATGTTCTAGAAGGACGAACAACATCCCGAAAAATTATGTTGTTTACAGATCTTATTTTGAGGGAAAGTACGTAAATAGAATATAGAAAGAATGAAAAGTGTTTTCTGATGATTCGGGAAACACTTTTTTATCTCCTTTCAAAATAAAGCCTCCGGAGGATTACAGAGATGCGCAAAATGCGCAGGCGCAGGAAGAATTTTTCATAGAAAACAATCGATTGCAATGAATCGGAAATGAACGTGGGATTTTATGGGCATTATGCATAAAAATGCAAGCATAATATTAGATATTATGTGTATTGAAAACAAGGAAATAATCGTGTATTTTAAGTATATAAGAAATGCAATCGATTGCAATAATAGGACGAAAAAGGAGAAAGAATTATGATTTACGGAAACATTTATGCTAAAGAAACGGAAACTGCTTATACACAGGTGATTTGCAAAGCGTTGGAGATTCTGCGAACAACAGATGTCAGCGATATGCATCATGGAAAATATCCGCTGGATGGCGATAAGTTGATTTTACAGATTAATGAGATTACCACAGGAGCAAAGGAAACGAAACGACCGGAAGTACATAAAGACTATATCGATGTGCAGTATATGGTGCATGGCCATGAGCTGATTGGCTATTATCCGGATTGTAAAGATGGTGAAGTGGATGAAGATCTGCTGGAAGAAAATGACGTATTATTCTATAAAGAGCGGACAGATGTGAATGAAATAATGCTGCCGATGACAGACGGCTGTTATGCGGTTTTCTTCCCGGAGGATGTACATCGTCCGTGCTGTATGATGAATGAACCGGAAGATGTAAAGAAAATTGTGCTTAAAGTTCGTGTAGATTCTTTATAGGAGGTGACCATGATGAGAGTTTCATATAAAAAAATGTTGTTTGAATTTGAACGTGTTTTGAAAAAACATGGTTTTCAGGAAGAAAGAGCTCATGATGCTGCGGAAATTTTTGCACAGAATAGCCTGTCAGGAGTTTATTCCCATGGGCTGAACCGTTTTCCTACGTTTGTTAATTATCTGAAAAAAGGAGAAATTGATCCGGCTGCAGAAGCAACCTGCACAGCATCTTTCGGAAGCATCGAAAGATGGGACGGACACAGAGGTTTTGGTCCTTTGAATGCAAAGCAGGCTATGAACAGAGCTGTTGAGCTGGCACATGAAAATGGTATTGGTATGGTAGCTCTTGGAAATAACAATCATTGGATGAGGGGAGGCACTTATGGATGGCAGGCTGCAGAGGCAGGGTGTATCGGTATCTGCTGGTCGAATACCTGTCCGAATATGCCTGCATGGGGAGCGAAAGATAACCATATTGGCAACAATCCGATTATTTTTTCTGTTCCTCGTTCCAACGGAGAGCATCTGATGATAGATTGTGCACTTTCTCAGTTCAGTTATGGAAAATTGGAGACAACCCGTCTGGCAGGAAAGGAGCTTCCGGTTGTGGGCGGATATGATGAGGATGGAAATCTGACAAAGGATCCCGGTGCAATCGAACGAACACGCCGCATGATTCCCATTGGTTATTGGAAAGGAAGCGGTCTTTCTATCATGCTGGATCTGATTGCGACAGTACTTACAAATGCAAATTCTGTTTCTAAAATAGGAACTTTCGGAGATGAAATCGGTCTGACACAGATTATGATTGCCATTGACCCGTCAAAATTCCAGGATGCTGCAGTTACCGATGAGATCATCAACGCTATTGTTGCGGATGTAAAGAGCAGTGAACCAGTCAGAGAAAATGGAGAGGTAAGATGCCCGGGAGAAGGCTTGTACAGTGTCCGTAAGGAGCATCTTGAGAATGGTATTTTGGTAGCAGAAGAAAAATGGAACGAAGTTCTGGCAATGTAATGATAATGGGAGGGACATGACTGTGAGAAAAGTACGTATCATATCATTGCTGGCTGCACTGTTGATATCTGTAGGATTATTAACAGGATGCGGTACAGAAGAAAATAAAACGCAGATCATCCGTGTGGCATTTAACCAGCCGGAGACTCATCCGGAATATCTGGCTCTTGCTGATTTTGGTGAGAAGTTCAAAGAAGCGACAGATGGACGATATGAGGTGGAGATATATCCAAATGCAGTTCTGGGAGATCAAGGAGCGGTAACAGAAATGGTCCGGACCGGAGCCATCCAGCTGGCGGTTGTGCCAATCTCTATACCGGAGAGTTATAACCCGGATTTTGCCATTATTGCGGCACCGTATCTCTATGATAATCTGGAACAGATGGAAACCGCTGCAAGAGAAGGAGTTTTTGATCCGCTTTTTACAACTACAAGCAAGTATAATTTTGAAATTGTTACGCTGTATACTTCAGGTGCACGCCATATTTATACAGATAAACCCATTGTTGAGCCGGAGGATCTGAAAGGATATAAGATCCGGGTGCAGGATTCTGATACTTACCTGAAAATGGTGGACCTGATGGGCGGTGTGGGAATTGCTATGGCGCAAAGCGAAGTGTATGCGGCCGTTCAGCAGCATGTGATTGAAGGTGGAGAAAATTCCGAGATTGTATACAATAATTTTAAACATTATGAAGTTTCACCGTATTTTTCATACACAAATCATCTGGTTATGACGGATGTGCTGGTGGCCAGCGAAGAATTCCTGAAAGATATGGATGAAGAAACAAGAGAAATATTTGACAGACTGATCAAAGAGTCGATGGAAACAGAGTTTGAAGAATGGGACAAGGGAATCGAGAGTGCGAAAGAGGAACTGGAAACAAATGGAGTAACTTTTGTGGAAGCCGATGTAAAAGCATTTCAGGAACAGTGTGCACCGCTTTTGGAATCGATTGCCAATCGCAGCCAGATGACTCGTCAGGTTTATGATGATGTAATGGCAATTAAAGAAAGAGAGGGTGAACAATGAACAAAATAAGAAAGGTGATTAACAAAGGAGTAGAGTATGTGTCCGTTTTTCTCATTGTCGTGATGGTGCTTCTCGTTTTGTGGCAGGTTATTGCCAGATATATCCTGAATAGTCCAAGTTCTTTCAGTGAGGCTCTGACCCGTTATCTGTTTGTATGGCTGGTATTGGTGACATCCACTTATGCATTTGGATGCCGTGAGCATATGCGTATTGAGGTACTGCTGTCAAGTATGAGTGAGCGTATCAGAAAGTATGTTAATATAGGGATTGAGATTGTTACCATTATTTTTTCTGCCTGTATCATGACCTTTGGAGGCAGTGTGATCACACGGATGCAGATGGTTCAGACAGATTCCAGTCTACATATTCCCATGGGTGTGATTTACTCGATTATTCCTGTTTGTGGTGTTATTATTATTTTTTATTGTATCTGTAATATTATGGATGAATGTAAATCCGGAAAGGGGGAAGAATGATTATGTCATTAGCTGTTAAAACTGCGATTGTTATGGTGATACTTTTGGTATTTATGCTGGCTATAGGAGTATCCATCAGTGTTTCGGTAGGACTTGCTTCAGCTATAGCGATGCTGTGTATGCTTCCTGCAGACATTTCTTTTGCTACATCCGCACAGAGGTTGTTTGCCGGATCGAATTCCTTCTCATTGATTGCTATTCCGTTTTTTATTCTTGCCGGAAATATCATGAATAATGGAGGAATTGCGGAGAGGCTTGTCAATGTGGCTAAAGTCCTTTCGGGACGTATGCCGGGTGCACTTTCCCAGGCAAATGTAGTGGCAAATATGCTGTTTGGTGCTATTTCCGGTTCCGGTGCAGCGGCAGCAGCAGCTATCGGGGGAACTATCGGTCCCATGCAGGAAAAGGAAGGTTACGATCCTGCCTATAGTGCAGTTGTCAATATTGCATCGGCACCCACCGGAATGCTGATTCCACCGTCCAATCTGATGATTGTTTATTCTACAATAGCCGGCAGTGTTTCCGTTGCCGCATTATTTACAGCAGGATATGTACCGGGAATTCTCTGGGGAGCACTTGTGATGCTTCTTGCAGGAATTACAGCAAAGAAACGGGGATATGTGGCAGAAGAAAGAGTTCCTGTAAAGGTGGCTGTGAAAGTAATCCTGGATGCCATTCCCAGCCTTTTGCTGATCGTGATTATCATCGGTGGAATCCTTATGGGAGTATTTACAGCAACAGAAGCAAGCGCAGTTGCTGTTGCATACAGCGTAATCCTGGCCCTGTTTTATCGGGGAATTACATTAAAATCCCTTCCGGAAATTATTCTGAAGTCGGCAAAAATGACAGGTATTATTACACTGATGATCGGTTTGTCTTCCATTATGTCATGGGTCATGGCGTTTACCGGACTGCCGGATCTGATCGCAGGGGGTATACTTTCGTTGACTGGAAACAAATATCTGATTCTTGTACTGATGAATGTGATTTTGTTGGTTGTTGGTACATTTATGGATCCGACTCCGGCAGTTTTGATTTTTACACCGATTTTTCTGCCAATCTGTCAGAACTTTGGTATGCATCCGGTGCAGTTTGGTATTATGGTCAGCATGAACCTTTGTATCGGAACCATTACACCGCCGGTCGGCTCTATCCTGTTTACCGGATGTAAAGTGGCAAATGTGAAAATTGAGCAGGTAATCAAGCAGCTTCTTCCCTATTTTGGCCTGATCCTTGCGGAGCTTCTGCTGGTTACTTATATTCCTGCTATTTCAATGGCATTGCCGACAATGGCTGGTCTGATCAAGTAAAGGAGAAGTCATGGAAAAACTGTTATGTCCTTCTCTTTTGAATCTGTCGGACGATTATCTGAAAGATGAAATCGTCCGGCTGGACCGGTGCGGTGCGGATATTTTGCATATTGACGTGATGGATGGAGAATATGTCCCGAATTTTGGAATGAGTTTCAAGGAGATAGAAACCGTGCGGGCCAATACATCCCTGCCCCTGGATCTTCACATGATGATGATGCGGCCGGGACGTTATATCAGACGTTATGCGGACTATGGAGTAAATATTATATATATTCATCCGGATTCTGAGGTGGTTCCCACAGAAACCCTGCTGATGATTCGGGAACTGGGCATTCACCCCGGTATAGTGATTAATCCCGGTGTTTCATTGGAAAGTGTATCGGAATTATTTTCACTGGTGGATTATGTGTTGGTGATGACGGTCAATCCTGGATTTGCCGGAAGAGATTATCTGCCCTGGGTAGAACCGAAGATTGAGAAATTGGTTGAGATTCGAAAGAAATATCAATTCCATATTGTGATCGACGGTGGTGTGACATGGGAAATCATGGAACGACTGTGGCAGAAAGGGATTGAGGGATTTGTCTTGGGAAAACAGATTCTTTTCGGCCAGACGGAAGATTACAAAACCATTATAGACAAAGTAAGGAAAGGATTTAAGTCATATGTCCCTTCATATTATTGATGAGGCAAATCGCTGCCTGAATTGTAAAAAACCTATGTGTCAGCAGGGGTGTCCGATCCACACACCAATCCCCAAGGTGATACAGATGTTCAAAGAACACAAAATGACGGAAGCGGGTGAGATGTTATTTACCAATAACCCCCTTTCAGTGGTATGTTCTATCGTCTGCAACCATGAAATGCAGTGCGAGGGACATTGTGTACTTGGAAAAAAAGGCAATCCGATTCATTTTCGAAGTATCGAAAATTATATTTCAGATGGCTATCTGGATCGAATGGAAATCAAGAAAAAAGAGAAAAATGGAAAATGTGCGGCAGTGATCGGAGCAGGTCCGGCAGGTATTACCGTTGCCGTAGAATTGATTCGAAATGGATATGATGTTACGATTTTTGAAGAGCAGGATGAAATCGGCGGTGTGATGCGATATGGGATTCCGGAATTCCGTTTGCCGAAAACCATTATCAAACGCTATGAAAAGAAACTATTGGAAATGGGAATTCAGATTCGGCCGAAAACTATCATCGGAAGTGCACTGGAAATCAAAGACCTGTTCCGTGACGGGTATCAGGCTGTTTTTATCGGAACAGGTGTGGGAAAACCCAAGACCCTGGGAATCAAAGGGGAGAGCTTGAGTAATGTGCATTTCGGAATCAATTATCTTGCCAATCCGGATGCTTACCATCTGGGAGAAAATGTAGCTGTCATAGGTATGGGAAATGTGGCCATGGATGTGGCAAGAACTGCCTTACGGCACGGGGCAAGACATGTGACCCTCTATGCCAGAGGTAAGAGAATTTCGGCCAGCTCCAGCGAGATGTTTTTTGCCGAACTGGACGGTGCGGAATTTGCATTTGGCAAGGCGATATGTGCCATTGAGAAAGAGGGACCTATTTTCCAGACCACTATTTTCGATGAAAATGATAAGGTAATTGGATATGAAGAAGAACTGGATGCTGTAAAGGCCGATTCTACAATTATTGCCGTCAGTCAGGGACCACAGAATAAGCTGATTTTAACAACAGAAGGGCTTATGGGCTCAGAAAAAGGCCTCCTGATCGTGGATGAAGATGGAATGACGACCTGTGAAGGTGTTTTTGCGGCAGGGGATGTGGTTCATGGAGCAAAAACGGTGGTGCACGCTGTGGAAGAAGCGAAAAAAACGGCGGCTGCCATGATGAGATATATGGAAAGAAAATAAAAATAGCTTGCACAAAAAAGTGCAGGCTTTTTTCGTCCTTAAGACTTGACAAATATATCAGCACACGATATATTATATATACGATATATCGTTCGGCGATATATGTGGTTTCAATGAAAGGAGTTGGCTGTATGTCAGACAAAGATATCCCCTTAACGGAAGCAGTTTATTACATACTTCTGGCTGTCAGAAATCCGAATCATGGTTATGGGATTATCCAGGAAGTGGAGCAGCTGACTGGAGGACGTGTTACTCTGGGACCGGGTACGTTGTATGGGGCTATTCAGAATCTTCAGAAAAAAGGTTGGATTCGTATCTACAGTGTAGACACGGAATCCCGGAAGAAGAAAGAATATCTTATTACCGATTCGGGAAAAGAAGTTTTTCTGGCAGAAAGAGATCGTTTGGAAGAGTTGTGGAAGAATGGAAAGTTGATGGGGGTGGAAAAGGATGATTAGGTTTCGATTGTATTTTGATAAAGATGCAGAGATAAAATGGCTGAATGAGATGGCAGAGCAGGGTTGGGCTATGAAGCGTTTTTTTGCCGGGTTTTACAGCTTTGAGAGATGTGAACCGGGACAGTATGTTTATCAGGTGGATTTTGGTAATCGTTTTTTCTCTGTCAGTGAGGAGTACAGAGATTTTATGCAGGATACCGGAGTGGACATCGTACAGACATGGGGCTTTTGGATTATTTTAAGAAAGCAGGTCAGTGAAGGAGCATTTGAATTATATACGGATGTGGACTCCACCATTGAACATTACACAAAGATCAGGAGAATGTTCAAGGCGGTTGCAGTAATTGAAATTTTGTGCTTATTTATGGAACTGTACGCAGGGTATTCCGGATTTTCCATGGGCTATGTTTTTTCATTTCTGATATTGGCCTTTCTGCTTGCATTTTTTAATGCTATTAACAAAACCAGTAACATTATTGCACGGCTGCAGGAGAGAAAAGGTATGACGGCAGTTATCAAAAAGAGGAGTGTGTCATCGTTTCTTCTTGGCGGGCTTCTTCTGAACAGCTGTGCTCTGATGATGAATGGAAATGTGAATCCCATGATTCATCATCTGGTACAGATTGCTGCAATTGTTCTTATGGTAATTGGTATTTATCGGACGACCAGAGACAGGGGAAGATGAAGGAATATCAGATAAAGTCCTATCATAGCGACAATTTTATTCGTATAGTGGAGGGGGCGTTTGGCTTCCTCCATTGATAATAATTCATAGGCAATGTCATCGGTTGTGACGAAGATGAGTTTGACTTCATGATAGAGAGTTTTTATGGGCAAAAAGATACAGAGAATAGTTCTCAAATACATAGAATTATATTGACAATCTCGCAAAGAAGCTGTAACATACAAATAGTTAGAAAAGACTAACTTGTATAAAAAATTGATCAAAAGGTTTGGTTTAAAAAATACGAAACGCTGCAGAGCGTTTTATTTTAACAAGATAAGTTAGAGATAACTAACCAAGAAAGGAGAATTAAATTATGAGCGTAGTAATCATAGGCGGCAATGAGTGTATGGTCCGTCAATATAAAAATTTATGCAGGGAATATCAGTGTGACGCAAAAGTGTATCCAAAACAAAACAGCAGCCTGAAAGGAATCGGAAATCCTGATCTGCTTGTCCTGTTTACCGGTACCGTATCGCATAAAATGGTACGGAATGCATTATCTGAAACAAAAGGTCAGGATGTAAAGGTTGTTCGATCCCATACAAGTTCTATGTCAGCACTGAAAAATATTCTGGAAGAAAATATAAAGCAGGAGGAAATGGTATGTCCGATGAGATGATTATCCGTCATTGTTCACCCACGCTTGCAGGATTAAAGACCGGAAATATTTTTAGCTGTCCATATTCCAATAAAAAGGAATTGTTCTGTGCAGTTCGTTCTTTAAATCAGAGGCTGGTGCCGAAAGGGGTACGTGTGGTTCCACTGCGTATATCTGCCGAAAGGGTTTTGCTTTATATTTATCGTCCGAATAAGCTGGAAAGTGATCTGGCTGTAGAGGAAGCAGCAAACATTTTGGAAGAATACGGATATTGTGTGAAAGATTTCTGTCAATGTGTAGTACGTTTGAGAAGAAGGTTGTATGAGTCTGAAGAATTTCCTCACGAGATCGGACTTTTCCTGGGATATCCCCCGGAGGATGTACGTGGGTTCATAGAAAACCGCGCCGGAGGATATAAATGTACCGGAGTTTGGAAGGTATATGGGGACGAAAACAATGCAAGAAAACAATTTGACCGTTATAAAAAATGTACAG
The DNA here is from genome assembly GCA_051888835.1 of Oliverpabstia sp. Lineage (GTDB taxonomy): Bacteria > Bacillota > Clostridia > Lachnospirales > Lachnospiraceae > Oliverpabstia. Next base: position 12,656 of record JBJFCH010000091.1, read on the forward strand.
ATGTGTATTGCTCACAATGGGCGGGAGGTAAGAGTATTGAGCGGCTTACTGTAGCTGTTTAATATAGAAAAAATGAATGAAAAAAGAGAAGAAAGGCTGGGAATCATATGAGTAAAATTGCGGTTGTTTATTGGAGTGGAACTGGAAATACGGAGCAGATGGCTTCCGCGGTTCTGGAAGGAGTAAAGGAAAAAGGGGCAGATGCTGTTTTGTTTACATCAGCAGAATTTGATGCATCCATGTTGAATACCTATGATGCAGTTGCCTTTGGGTGTCCGGCCATGGGAGCGGAGGTGTTGGAAGAAGATGAATTCCAGCCAATGTGGGATGCCTGTGAAGGTGCCCTGGGAGGAAAAAAGGTAGCATTGTTTGGTTCTTATGGATGGGGAGACGGTGAATGGATGCGTAACTGGGAAGAATCCTGCAGCAGCGCAGGAGCAGTACTTGCCTGCGATAGTGTGATCTGCAATGAGACACCGGATGATGAGGCTTTGTCTGCGTGCAAAGCTTTGGGAGCTGCATTGGTATAAATT
>JBJFCH010000091.1:13288-15708 GCA_051888835.1 Oliverpabstia sp.
CAGGTGCCGGATCCGCCATTTTTAGCCAGTATCATAGATCTGTTTCAAAAGAATCATTGTCTGACGATAGAAGAAATCTGTGCATGTTTTGCACGATTCAGTGATTGCTATGAATGCAGAAAAATGGAACCGGGAACGGATTTTGATTATGTGTTGTATTTTACGGATAAGAAGCCGGATCCCTGGTATTATTGCGTTAGAATAGAGATGGGACACACGATTTATCACAGATTTACAGAGGCGGATTATCGGGCTTTGATCAGCTGAAAGTATTAGGGTATTGTGTGCGACAGGAGAAAGAAAATGTGTGGACGTTATTATGTAGATGATGATACAGCAAAAGAAATAGAAAAAATGGTTCGGGAAGTGGATGGAAAACTGAAAAAAGAACGCAGGGGAGATATTTGTCCTTCTCAGTCCGCAGCTGTGATTACAGGGAAAAAACCACATCTGACAGCGGAAGAAATGATATGGGGGTTTCCGCAGTATCAAAAGAGTGGGCTTTTGATCAATGCAAGGGCAGAAACTGTGTTGGAAAGAAAAATGTTTCGGGAAAGTGTGCTTCACAGACGGTGCATGATTCCTGCCAGATCTTTTTATGAATGGGATTCGGATAGAAACAAAGTAATTTTTCAGCCGGAGAACCAATCTATCCTCTATATGGCCGGCTTTTATAACAGATTTCGGGAAGAAGATCGTTTTATTATTTTAACTGCCGAGGCCAATGCCTCAGTAAAGCCTGTACATCATCGGATGCCTTTGCTTTTAGAAAGAAAGGAAGTGGAAGACTGGATTTATGATGATACATTTTTGGAATTTGCGCTTCACAAGACGCAGCCGACGCTCCGGCGGATGCAGGAATATGAGCAGATCAGTCTGTTTTCAATATAGAGTGAAAAAGTGAAGCGCATCTGTTTATTTTTTGATGGAAGGAAAAAGATTTTTATCAATCTTGCCGGAGACGATGGTCTGATCCAGCCAGAGATTAAGAGAATCAATTGCCAATGACATTTTTTCCAGTTCTTTTTTTATTTTAAGAAAATCGGGTAATTCATCCTCGGATAATTCACCATCTACTGTGATTTCAATCAGCCGTTCTTTTTCACAGACCAGTTTATTGAGCGTGGCAAGCATCTCAAGCGTAATCTGTGAAAGTTCTTTTGACTTGACCTCCGGGACATATTCTATTCCGATTGGGCATTCATGAGAGCAAAAATAGTTGCATAAGGAAGGATTTTTGTAACAGTCAGCCATGGCAAGGACTTCTTCCGGATGTGGCAATGTCTTTTCACTTTCTATTTTTTCGATGCGGTCTGAGGAGATAAATGCAAGCTTTTCGGCAGCAGTCTCACGCGAATAGTTCATTTCTTCCCGGCTTGTCTGATATATGGTCTTATTTTCTTTTGTGGATTTTCTTCCCATAATTAAATTCCCCTGATTTATCTGATATTGTTTTTTATTATTATATAGGATAATTGCCACAAAAGAAATGGTTTTCAGAGAAAAAGATAGAGTGTTAATCCGTCAGAAAAATAAACCGCACAAACAGCGAAATAGATGGTGTTATTTCTGTAAAAACATGGTTTATCCTAAGTAAGAGGACAGGTATAATAAAACAATAAACCGGCTGTAAGGAGGATGAATAGAATGTTAGCGTTTATATTTATGGTTTTGTTGTTTATGGTATTTGGGAAAATACTTGTTTTTGCTGTGAAAGCAGCCTGGGGAGTAACTAAAATTGTATGTACGGTTGTGCTGTTTCCTTTGATTTTGATCGGTATGGTTGTGGGAGGATTGATTAAAATAGCATTGCCGGTACTTCTGATCGTAGGAGTGATAGCGCTGTTTATGCCGAAGAGTGCAAATTAAAAAGAAATGTTGAGGGGAGGAAAAAGGATGAAATTATTATTTAAACAAAGATTTTTTTCATGGTTTGACAGTTATGATATCTATGATGAGGCCGGAAATACAGTATACACTGTAAAAGGACAACTTTCCTGGGGACATTGTCTGAAAATCTATGATGCTTATAAAAATGAAATCGGGACTGTGCGCGAACGTATACTTTCCTTTCTTCCCAGATTTGAGATTTATATGGGAAGGCAATATATTGGCTGCATTACAAAAGAATTTACTTTTTTTAAGCCCAAATTTACCATAGATTTTAACGGTTGGCATGTGAAAGGTGATTTTTGGGGCTGGGATTATAAGGTGTATGACAGGAGCGGAAGGTATGTAGCCGGAGTTTCTAAACAGCTTTTCAGATGGACAGATACGTATGTGATAGATGTATATGATCCGCAGGATGCACTGGGAGCACTCATGCTTGTCCTGGCTATTGATGCAGAAAAATGTTCCAATGATGATAAAAAATGAAACAAGACAGAAAAAGTCATCCGGTTTGGGTGGCTTTTTCTTTT
>JBJFCH010000092.1:0-15665 GCA_051888835.1 Oliverpabstia sp.
AGGGCAGGATGCCGGATAACGTCCGGTGGAGGTGACTCCAAGGCCAGTGCAACAGAAATATACCGCCAGTATTTTGCTGGTAAGGGTGGAAGGGCAGTGTAAGAGACTACCGCCTCGCTGGTAACAGCGAGGGCACATGTAAACCCCATCCGAAGCAAGACCGAATAAAAGCAAAGTGGCTGCCCGTCACGCTTTTAGGTGGGTCGCTTGAGCCTGTTGGCGACAGCAGGATTAGATAGATGACCATTCACGACATAACCCGGCTTATCGTTCTGCTTACCTTATATGAAAAAAACAGCCGCAGAAGAAAGTTCTGTGGCTGTATTATTATGAGACAAGGGACAAAAAGTCTGTCAGGGCATGCTTGCATGCCGATGACAGACTTTGGGGACCGCAAAAACATGAGGAAGAAGCCCGAATAGGGCGGATTCCGAATGTTTTTAGGATTTCGGGAGCGTGAAACGCGAAGAAATCCGTAGTCTCATAAAGATTGTTGGCTAATACAGATTAAAATGACAAGGGACAAAAAGTCTGTCAGGGCATGCTTGCATGCCGATGCAGATATAAAGGAGAGAATAAAACATGTTACAGATCATTTTGGCATCGCAGTCTCCCAGAAGAAAAGAACTGCTTACACAGATTGGGCTGAATTTTGTTGTCTGTCCCAGTACCATAGAGGAAAATGTGAAAGACGTTGATCCTGTGGAAGTAGTAAAAGAACTTTCCCGCCAGAAGGCAGAGGATGTGGCAGAAAAAGCAAAAAGCGATTATCACGGCAGGGATTTTCTTGTAATTGGAGCAGACACGATCGTAGTGTATGACGATAAAATTCTTGGTAAACCAGTGGATCAAGCGGATGCAGTCCGTATGCTGACGATGCTTCAGGGAAAAACGCATAATGTATTTACCGGTGTTACTTTGATTTTTCATGAGGATACAAAAAAGAAAGAAATTACTTTTGCGGAGAAAACAGAGGTCGTAATGTGCCCTATGAGTTCGGAAGAAATCAACTGGTACGTAAGTACCGGTGAGCCCATGGATAAAGCCGGTGCTTATGGAATTCAGGGATTATGTGCCAGATTTATCCGGGAAATACGGGGAGATTATAATAATGTGGTAGGTCTTCCGGTAGGAAGAATTTATCAGGAAATGAAGAAACAGGGAGGCATTTTGTAATGGAAGAAAAAAAGTATCCAGGATATGTTCATCGGGTTCAATATTATGAAACAGATCAAATGGGGTGTGTGCACCATTCTAACTATATTCGTTGGTTTGAAGAAATCCGCAGTGATTATCTCGCTTTTCTGGGTATGGATTATGACAGAATGGAAGAGGCCGGTATCCTCAGTCCGGTGCTGACAATCCAGGCAGAATACCGGACCATGGCACGGTATGGAGAAACAATGGATATTCAGGTAAAAGTGAAAAAATACAATGGAATACGTATCTGTCTGGAATATGAGATACGAAATCAGGAAGATCATACGCTTCGCTGCAGGGGAGAGAGCAGTCACTGCTTTTTGAATCGGGAAGGGAAACCGGTATCTTTAAAGAAAGTTCACCCGGAATGGGATGAAATATTTCGAAATCAAATATTTAAGGAGGAAGAATAATGGCTGTTTATTTTGATGAGAAGAAGAAACTGTTTACCTTATCGACAGAACGAACCACGTACCAGATGATGGTGGATAAGTATGGCGTACTTAACCATACTTACTATGGTGAAAATGTAGGGCAGGAGGACATGAGTTATCTGCTGGATTACCGGGACAGTGGTTTTTCGGGAAATCCCTATGAGGCCGAAAACGAGAGAGAGTATTCTCTTGATACCAGACCACAGGAATACACCACAAACGGTGTAGGGGATTATAGAATCAACAGTGTAAGTGTGATCAATCCGGACGGAACGGATGCGGTGGATTTTCGTTATGAAGGATATACGATTTCCAAAGGGAAATATCGCATACCGGGAATGCCGGCTCTTTATGGAGAGGAAAAGGATGCAGATACACTTATCATACATATGAAAGATGCGGTTACAGGACTTTTGGTTGATCTGTACTACAGTGTCTGGGAAAAACAGGATATTATCACCCGCTGTACCAGATTTGAAAATACCAATACTGATCCCATCGTTCTTACAAAGGCTGCATCTATGAATCTGGATCTGATGCAGGGCGAATGGGAAATGATTCATTTCCACGGAAGACACTGTATGGAGCGTCAGTTTGAGAGAGTTCCGGTTATGCATGGAGTTATGGAAGTAGGAAGTCGCAGAGGTGCTTCCAGTCATCATAATAATCCTTTTGTGATCTTGTGTGGAAAAGAAACAACAGAAGATTTTGGTCCTTGTTATGGGACAGCCTTAGTATACAGTGGTAATTTCTCCATAGAAGTGGAAAAAGATCAGATGGGACAGACAAGAGTCAGTGCAGGAATTCATCCAGACAGATTCGCATGGACACTGGAGACCGGAGATGAGTTTTATACACCGGAGACAGTGATGACTTTCAGTAGTGAAGGATTTGGCAAAATGACTTCGAATTTTCATCATACCTTCCGGGAATATCTTTGCAGAGGAAAATACAAACATGAAAGAAGACCGGTACTGATCAATAACTGGGAAGCTACATATTTTGATTTTAATAATGAGAAAATTTTGAAAATCGCAGAAGGAGCAGCCCAGCTGGGTGTGGAAATGCTGGTTTTGGATGACGGATGGTTTGGAAAAAGAGATGGTGATCTCAGTGGTCTGGGAGACTGGTTTGTCAATACGGAAAAACTGAAAGGCGGTCTCAAGCCGGTGGTGGACGGAGTGAACAGTCTGGGAATGAAGTTCGGTCTGTGGTTTGAGCCGGAATGTATCTCAGAGGATAGTGAACTATATCGGGCACATCCGGACTGGGCTTTGCAGATTCCTGGAAGAAAGCCCTGCAGAAGCAGATATCAGCTGATTCTGGATATGTCCAGAGAGGATGTGCGGGAATATCTGTACGAAAGAATAACGGATATCCTGGACAGTGCCAATATTGAATACGTGAAATGGGATATGAACCGTCATATCAGTGATGTATACAGTGCGAAGCTGCCTAAAGAGCGTCAGGGCGAGGTGAGTCACAGATATATGCTTGGACTTTATGATCTGCTGGAACGTCTGATCACCCGTTATCCGAATATACTTTGGGAAGGATGCAGCGGAGGCGGCGGACGATTTGATCTGGGGATGCTTTATTATTATCCGCAGATTTGGTGCAGTGACGATACGGATGCCATGGAGCGAGTGAAGATTCAGTATGGTACTTCTTTTGCATATCCGATTTCCACAGTTGGTTCTCACGTGTCTGCAGTACCGAATCATCAGACGGGAAGAGTGACACCAATTGATGCCAGAGGTGTGGTAGCCATGGCGGGAAGCTTTGGATATGAACTGGATCTGAATCTGTTGTCAGACGAAGAGAAAGAAGAAGTAAAAGAGCAGATCAAAACCTTTAAGAAATACTATCCGCTGACTCATGAGGGAGAATACTATCGATTGACCAACCCATTTGAAAATCAGCTTTATGCGGCATGGGAGTTTGTGGCACAGGATCAGAGTGAAGTCCTGATTCAGGGAATGCAGCTGCATGCACAGCCAAACAGCCCGTCCCAGCATATCCCGGTCAAAGGACTGGATCCGGAGAAAATGTATGAAGTGAACGGTGAAATGATAAAATCAGGTCGGGCTCTGATGGGCGGAGGACTGAATCTGCCACGGCAGGAAGGCGACTGCATGGCATTTGAGTTTTATATGAAAGCAATTTAGAATCATGCAACGAATCCACAATAAATAGGAAACAAATCCCATAGTTTTTGTTTAATATGGGGAATATAATGAATTCAGAACCTATAAATTGGGAATTTATTATATATGCAGGGAGGTTTTTACAGATGAAAATTACTTTTATGGGTGCCGGAAGCACAGTGTTCGCGCGAAATGTTTTGGGAGATTGTATGTGTACACCTGCTCTTCGGGAAGCGGAGATTGCTTTGTATGATATCGACGAGAAACGTTTGAATGATTCAGAGATTATCCTGAGTGCAATCAACCGAAATGTTAATGAAGGACGTGCGGTGATTCGTACATATCTTGGTGTGGAGAACAGAAAAGATGCGCTTCGTGATGCGGATTTTGTTGTCAATGCGATTCAGGTAGGCGGTTATGAGCCGTGTACGGTTACAGATTTTGAGATTCCGAAAAAATACGGTCTTCGTCAGACGATTGCGGATACATTGGGCATCGGTGGGATTATGCGTGCTCTCAGAACCATTCCGGTTATGGAAGAATTTGCCCGTGATATGGAAGAAGTATGTCCGAATACATTGTTCCTGAATTACACCAATCCTATGGCTATGCTGACAGGATATATGCAGAGATACACAAAGATCCGAACGGTAGGTCTTTGCCACAGCGTACAGGTTTGTTCTGAAAATCTGTTGAAAAAACTGGGCATGGAGGACAAGCTGGAAGGCAGACGGGAGACGATTGCCGGAATTAACCACATGGGATGGCTTCTGGAAATTTATGACAAAGACGGAAATGATCTCTATCCGGAAATCCGTGAACGTGCAGCCAAGATGAATGCAGAACAGAAACATGACGATATGGTTCGGTTCGAATATATCAAACATCTGGGATATTACTGTACAGAATCCAGTGAACACAACGCTGAGTACAATCCGTTATTTATCAAATCCAAATATCCTGAGATGATTGAAAAATTCAATATCCCGCTGGATGAATATCCGCGCCGCTGTATCAACCAGATCAATGGATGGGAAAAAGAGAGAGAAGATATTTTGAAAGACGGAAAGATTACTCATGAACGTTCTAAAGAGTATGCTTCTTACATCATGGAAGCCGTTGTAACAGGAGTACCATATAAAATCGGTGGTAATGTATTGAATAACGGTCTGATCGAGAATCTTCCGGCGGATGCCTGTGTGGAAGTTCCGTGTATGATCGATGCCAATGGGGTAAATCCGTGCAGAGTAGGCAGACTTCCGGTACAGCTGGCAGCTATGAACATGACAAATATCAATGTACAGCTCCTTACGATTGAGGCAGCTGCAACCAAAGATAAAAACAAGATTTATCAGGCGGCTATGCTGGATCCACATACAGCAGCAGAACTGAATATCGATGATATCAAAGCTATGTGTGATGAATTGATCGAAGCACATGGTGATTATATGAAGATGTACAAATAAGTACATATCATGATGTTGGGGTCAAAGAAACGATACAGAAAAGGAATCCTGCCGGTCAGGATTCCTTTTTTTTATGTCTAAAACAAAAAGTTTTGTATATTTATTAGTTCTATTGTATAATAGGATAAACTTTTTTCCTTGCAAATCGGAGGTGAAAGTAATGTTGAATCAGATAATTTACATATTGTGTCAGATATTGAATGGGCTTGTTTTCGGTTATGCCATGGATATTATGCAGATTATCCGGAAAAATCGTCTTAGGCGATGGATGCGCATTGGAATTTGGACTGGAATTTTTGTACTGATGGCCGTTAATAAAGTTTTGATGAATGCAAATTCAGAAAGTGTTGCGCTGGGAAATATGGGATTTATTATTGCAACAGTGATTATAATAAGGGTTTTTTACAGTGGCAGTATATGGAAAAGGGCAGCCATTGTTATTATCCTGGCGGTGGCGCTTATGGCTGCGGAATGCGCCGTTGTGCCGGTATGTTGGATGATGCATATGGATACGCTTTCTTTGGATTTCAGGCAGCTGGACATGGTGATAGGCACCCTGATTGGCAGTATGATTTCTTTTGTGTGTATATTTTTGGTGGTTGTATTGTGGCAAAGATTCGAAAAAAAGATACGTATGCCACGTGGTTCCTGGATTTATGTTTTTTTACCGCTGTGTCTCATTATTCCCAGCATGTCGTATTATACGGAAATAATGCAGTATGGCGGAAAAGTTCAAATGATTCATATAGTTCCTATGGTGGCCGCCTATGTAATGGATCTGGTACTTATCTGTATACAGTTTGATCAGGCGGAAAAAGACAGTATGGAGCAGGAACTCAGAGAATTGACATATCAGATACAGCAGGAACGGAAATACTATCAAAATATGGAAGAACGACGGGAAGAGATGGCAAAGATTCGCCATGATTATAATAATCTTCTGAGTTCTGTGATGGGACTTATACATATGGGGAAAATCCAGGAAGCGGAACAAGTGTTGACGGAAATTCTCTCAAGGGTAGAAAGAACAGAAAAATGACGACAAAAGAATAAGAGAGGATGATGAAATGAGGATTGCCATTTGTGATAATGACAAGTATTTTTTGAAGGAGATGGAGCACAAATTACGACAGTATCCTTATGTGAATCAGATTGAACAATATAGTAATATCGATCATTTTTTTACAGACTTGGAGAAGGGGGCTCATTGCGATCTGGTGTTTATGGATATTGATTGGGATGTTGGATACACAGGGATTGATTATTCGGAAAAAATATATAGACTGGTACCGCATTTGCCGATTATTTTTATTACCGGGTTTAATGATCGATTTTCGCAGTATATTTTACTGAAAGAAACCAACTTGCTGGGATATTTGACAAAGCCCATTCAGGATGATCTGTTGGAAAAATATCTGGGAAAACTTCTGAATCAGCAGGCAGTAGAACAGAAGTTTTCGTTTCTACAGCAGGGACGTGTTGTAACGGTCAATGCACGGAGTATCCGCTATATTGAAAGCAGCAACCATGTTTGTTTGATCCATACGGAGAATATGACATATAAGGTGTATAGAAAAATACGCGATCTGCTGCCGGAATTGCCGGACTCATTTATCCAGTGTCATAAAAGTTACCTTGTGAATATGTACTGGATCCAGAGAATGGAACAGGGGCAGATCCTGCTTCAAAGCGGTGAGATTGTACCGGTGAGCCGGTCTTTTCGTTCGTGTACTCGGGAACGTGTCCTGTATTTTATGGGATTACAAATATAGATGGAGGTGGGATATGCTGAATCAATGGCTTTCAGTGATATGGCAAACAGCACCAGGACCGATTATGGGTTATGCTTTCGAGTTAATGATGGAAGTCAAACAAGGAAAAATACGACGATGGATGCGTATAGCCTTTTGGACGCTGAATGTATTCTTAATAGCGGTTCATAAAGTGTTCTATTATGGAAATGTTCAGACTGCATGGATAAACTGGGCAATCATGCCGATATTTATGATGTTTTCTTTTGTAATGTTTTATGAAGGCAATTTCTGGAAAAAAACTGTGATCTATTTAACGCTGCTAGGGGCGATCATGATAGCTGAGTGTGCGTTTGTGGTGGTTTGCTGGCTATATCAGGTGAAAGGCCTTTCTATGGATTTTTCCCAGACGGATATGATGGTGGGCAGTTTTCTGGGGAATCTGATGTCAGTGATTGCAATATTTGCTACCGTTATTCTGTGGCGGCGATTCAATAAAAAAAGTCCGTTGCCTCGCAGTTCCTGGGTGTTTGTTTTGATGGCTTTATGTCTGGGAATTCCGTATTTTTATTATTATGGAGAAATGGTACAGGGAAGCGGCAGAGTATCGTTTATCCATCTGATCTCCATGGCAGCTAGTTTTGTGATGAATCTGGTAATGATCTGTGTACAGTTTAATCAGGCAGAAAAGGATGGGCTGCACAAAGAACTGGAGGAATTGAAATATAAAAGCCGTTTGGAACAACAGAATTATAAAATTATTGAAGTCCGACGGAAGGAAATGGAGGGAATCCGCCGAGAGTATAATCAACTGTTGTTATCTGCAAAGGAGCTGCTTCATACGGGAAAAATAGAAGAAGCAGAGCAGATGCTGACTTCTCTTTTTGAACGTGTGAGTGCCACACGGGAATACCAATATTGTGGGATTCCGATTGTGAATGTCATACTTTCGGAAAAACAGGGAGAATGTGAAAAAAATGGGATTGCTCTGTTGACCGATTTAGTGTTTCCGGAAAATGTGACGGTGGAACAGATTGACCTGTGCAGAGTTTTTGGAAATCTTCTGGATAATGCTATCCGGGCCTGCAGACAGCTTCCTTCCGATATGGAACGTAAAATTACGCTGAATGTGAGAATGCAGGGGGATTATTTGATCATCCGGTGCGAGAATCCAGCTATAAAAGCATCCGGGGAATATCCCGAGGGAACCGGTTATGGAAGTAAAATATTAAAGGATATTGCCAGACGTTATGAAGGGCAGTTTTTTTCTGAATTTCGAGAGGGGATTTTTACTGCTCGTCTGGTGTTGCTGACACAGAGCCAGTATAATTAACGCGAATTATACTAGTTTCGACGAAAAATATACCGATTTCGCTGTTAACCTCAAAAAGCTCCCTCAATTGATATAATTAACACAGGTATCGTATCTGTGTAAAACAAGATAAAATTGAACAGGAAAGAAGCAATCAAGGGCCATTGATACCGCATGTATCAATGGCCCTTGATTGTAAAGAAGGAGAACGGTCTATGGGATTGATGATAACAGCTGCATGTGCCTGCCACATGGGGCAGGTCAGAAAGAATAATGAAGACAATCTATATTTTAACGGACGTATTTTGCCACGCAAAAATACAGGACTGAGAAATATTTATACGGCACAGTTTGATTTGAAAGATACGCCGTGCTTTGGAGTTTTTGACGGCATGGGTGGAGAAGCTCACGGAGAGGAAGCATCTTACCTTGCAGCGGAGGTGATGCAGGCAAAGACAAAAGTGCTGCAGGATTATTTGTACCGACCAAGTGAATTTCTTGAGCAGTTGATTGAAGAAATGAACAGGGTTGTCTGCGATAGGGAAGAGCAGATGCAGGAAGGGCATATGGGAAGTACGGCGGTTATGCTTTATTTTGAAGAGGATACGGTCTATCAATGCAATCTGGGGGACAGCAGAGCGTTTCGTCTGAGAGACAATGAGTTTTTGCAGATCTCAAAGAATCACACCGATGAAAATTTCCTGAAATCCCAGGGGATTCTTAGAAAACCACGTCTTACGCAGCATCTGGGGATACAAACAGAAGAAATGATTCTGGAACCTTATATTGTAAAATGTGATGTGCGGGCAGGGGACTGCTACCTTCTCTGTAGCGACGGACTGACAGATATGGTGAAGAATGCGGAGATCTGTGATGTTCTTCTACATGCAAAAGATACCCGTCAGATGGTACAGACTCTTTTGCATCTGGCACTGGAGCGGGGAGGAAAAGATAATATTACAATAATCATAATCCGAGCAGAATCGGAGACAGGAGGACCGAATGAATAGTACATGGCCGGGATGGCAAACGGTGCGGCCGTTGGGAAAAGGCAGCTTCGGAACAGTATATGAAATATATCGGGAAGAATTCGGATTTCCACAGCGAGCAGCATTGAAAGTGATTACAATTCCACAATCACCGGAAGAGATTGAGATGGCCTATCAGGATGGTATGGATCAGAAAAGTGTTACCGAATATTTCCATAGTTTCGTAGAGGAACTGGTATCTGAATTTGCGTTGATGTATCAGCTGAAGGGCAATAATACCAATGTGGTCAGTTATGAGGATCATATGGTTATTCAGCATGAGGACGGTATTGGATGGGATATATTAATTCGCATGGAGTTATTGAAGCCTCTGCCGGAATATATTAAGGAGCATCCATTAAGTGAAATGGATGTCATTCATCTGGGTATTGATATCTGCCATGCTTTAGAGATCTGTCGTAATTATGGGTTAATCCACAGGGACATCAAACCGGAAAATATATTCTGGTCTGAAGAAACGGGATACTATAAATTGGGAGATTTTGGTGTAGCCAGAGTTGCAGAAAAGACAGTGAGCAATTTTTCAAAAAAGGGTACCTACAGCTATATGGCACCGGAGGTATACCGCGGACTGCCTTATAGCTTTTCAGTAGATATTTATTCTCTTGGTATTCTTCTGTATCGATATTTGAATCATGGCAGGCTTCCTTTTCTTCCAAAATGGCCGGAGGTTATCAAATTCAGTGACAGGGAAAAAGCTCTTGAGAAGCGGATCAGAGGGGAAGAAATCATGCCGGATCCGGATCAGGGAAGTGAAGCATTAAAAAAGGTTGTTTTGAAAGCATGTGCTCATTCAACGGAGCAACGTTATAAATCAGCAGCAGAGTTACGACAGGATCTTGAAGCGGTTGAAGCAGAGCTTAGAAAAGAAGAATCTGTGCAGATGACACATGCTGTAGATGAATCTGAAACATCAGAGAAGGAAAATCTGACTGTTGGTTTTTTTGGTGAAAAACCAACGATAGAGAAAGAGAAGACCGAACGAAAAAAGAAAGTTGTTCAGGAAATAGTTTCAGAAGAAAAAATTCCAGAAGTAAAAACTGAGGAGAAGGTCAAAGAAAAGTCTGAAGATAGATTAAAAATGAAAAGGAGAGAAAAAAATCAGAAAACGGTTCTGATGAAGATGCCAAAATTATATCGAATACTTGGAATAGCAGTGCCGGTTCTTGTTTTGATTATTTCGTGTCTGCTCTTGATTGATACAGCAGATTTATATTCTGATTCTTTCGTAGTGAATTTTAACGTGCCGTTCCAAAGTGGGCACATTTGGGAATGTTGGGGAGTTTTTTATTACAGTGATCTGGTAGAAGTTTGTCAGGATTTTTTGAAAGTCATTCCTCGATTGTTGTTTATGGAACTGATCTGTATGGGAATGGGCAATCTTTTTGAAGTGTTGTTCTGCGGACAATCTCATCTTGTTGGTAAGGTCAAACGAAGTTGGCGTATTTTCAGCGGATTGTCTGTATTTCTGATCTTGCTGGTGCTTTTTCTGCAGTACCATAAGTTGACTGGTTATTTCATCGCATTTTTTTATCAGATTCGCTGTTTGACGCCGGTTGCATTGGCTGAGGTGGTAATTGTTTCCGGGCTTACATACCTGATTTCCAGAAAATCAGCAAATATCCTGATTAGCAGAAAGAAACAGTAAAGGAGAAGTGTATGTTTATAACTTTATTTAGTAAAGAACGTATTCAGACAACGGCTTTACCGGAGAAAATTGCCGGTCAGTTTCGTCTGTTCCTGCCGTGTGGAGGGAAACAAGTCAGTTTTTTGAGTGTTGAAGGGATAGATGGACGATGGATCATAAAGCCCGGACGTCAGACACTGCTTTATAACTCAAACGGTGAAGCGAAAAAGGCTATTGAAGCCCAGGTATATGCGATGTATCCTTTTCGATTGAAGGATAATACTGTAAAGGGAATTGTATTTTGTGAGCCAATGACAGAGGATCGGGCGTTATTCCGTAAAATGGCATTTCTCAGTGATGTGACAATCACGATCGGCCGCAGTCCGAAAAATAATATTTGTTACGGCAGGCCTTTCGTTTCGTCAGAGCATGCAAAACTCACTTATCAACAGGGAAAATGGTATATAGAAGATTGTCACAGTACCAACGGTACCTTTGTCAACAGTAGAGCAGTCACATATACAGAATTGAAAACCGGTGATATGATCTATATTCTTGGTTTGAAAATTATTGTTGGTGCGGATTACATTGCCTATAATGATCCCGACGGAAAGGTAGGGATCAATTTACCTCAGGCACAGAAATTTAAAATGACAGCTATGAAAATCCAGGATGAGGAACCGGAGGATGACTGGGATGAGGACCAGGATGCAGGAAAGTATTATTCCCGGTCCCCACGGTTTAAGCGGGAGGTCGAACCGCCGGTCATTACGATTGACGCACCACCGCAGAATCAGATCGGACAGGAGATGCCGTTGGCACTGGTACTGGGGTCATCGGTTACTATGGGGCTAATGTCAGCAGTAATGCTGGTATCAGCTGTAGTTACACAGAATATGACGTCCATGGCTACCGGTGCGATCATGTTGATCAGTACCCTGCTGCTGCCTACTATTACCCGGCAGTATGAACGGAAGCAGAAACATCGCAGGGAAAAACTTCGTCAGGAAAAATATACAGCCTATCTTGAAAAAATCAAACAGGAGATTGAGACTACATGCCGTAAGCAGGAGGCGATTCTGAGAGAGAATCACGTGACACTTGAGAATTGTGAGCAACGGATTCAGAATGTCAGCAGGAATTTGTGGGAGCGGGATATTTCGCAGAATGATTTTCTGAGACTGCGTCTCGGTATCGGGGAAGGAAAACTGAATGCAAAGATCCAATATGCCGGACGCCGATTTACACTGGATGATGACAATCTTCAGGAAGCTATGCTGTCCATTGGTGAGGAAGAAAAGATACTCCATAATATACCGGTGACACTCTCACTGCTGGAAGATTATGTGTCAGGTATTATCGGAGAGAAAAAACTGACCGTGGAACTGGCAAAAGGAATGATTTTTCAGATTGCAGCACTGTATGGTTATGATGAAGTCAAAATGGTATTTCTTTATGACCGCCAGCAGCAGAATATGGAATTTGTCAAATGGCTTCCGCATACATGGAGTGATGATCGGTCCAGACGTTTTATAGGGACAGAGGCCGGGGAGGCACGGGAGCTGACGTCCTGGTTCGAGGATATGATCGAGGAACGTAGCCAGATGCAAGAGGATGAACTGGAAGGCATCCTGCCATATTATGTCATCTTTGTATTTGACAGAAAATTGCTGGAGACAACAGAGATGATCCGCCAGATGTTGTCAAAAAAGAAAAATATCCACATGAGTCTTGTGGCGGTAATGGAAGAGTTTGCAGAGCTTCCGAAAGAGTGCCGGGCGGTTGTGGAATTGAAAAATAAAAACAATGCCCATTTATTTGATAAACGTCATATATCCGGCGAAATCCATACTTTTACACCGGATATTTATCTGACAGCAGATGCAATGAATCTGAGCAGGAAACTGGCTAATATCCGATTGAATTTGCATGGACAAAAGTATGTATTGCCAAAAATGATATCGTTTCTTGAGATGTATCGTGTGGGAAAAATTGAACATTTGAATTCGGCAGTTCGCTGGAGGGAGAATGATCCTACCAGGACACTGCAGGTGCCGGTTGGAGTTGATACATCAGGAAACCTGTTTCATCTGGATCTCCATGAAAAGTTTCATGGACCTCATGGTCTTGTAGCCGGTATGACGGGTTCCGGAAAATCAGAATTTATTATTACCTATATTTTATCTCTGGCTATTAATTTCGGTCCGGAGGAAGTGGCATTTGTATTGATCGATTATAAGGGCGGTGGTCTGACAGGTGCTTTCGAGGACCGTGCGAAGGGCATTAAATTGCCGCATTTGGTAGGTACGATTACCAATCTGGATGGTGCGAATGTACAGCGTTCGCTGATTTCGATTCAGAGTGAGCTGCGTCGCAGACAGGCTGTTTTTAATGAGGCAAGAAGCATATCAAATGAAGGAACCATGGATATCTATAAATATCAGCGCCTGTACAGACAGCATATTGTCAGCGAACCTGTGCCGCATCTTTTTATTATATCGGATGAGTTTGCAGAATTGAAAATGCAGCAGCCGGAATTTATGGAACAATTGGTCAGTGCAGCCCGCATCGGACGAAGTCTGGGGGTTCATCTTATTTTGGCAACGCAAAAGCCTGCGGGGGTTGTGGATGATCAGATTTGGAGCAACAGCCGTTTCCGTGTATGTCTTAAAGTACAGGATAAATCAGACAGTATGGATATGATCAAAAGACCGGAGGCCGCATCGTTGACAGAGACCGGACGATTCTATCTGCAGGTTGGCTTTAATGAATATTTTGAGCTGGGACAGTCTGCATGGTGCGGCGCACCATATCTTCCGTCAGACCGCATGGAAAAGAATGTGGATGACAGTATCTTGGTGGTTGATCGTATGGGTCGCGCTATACGTGAAGTCAAGCCGTTGAGACGTCATGTGGCTGTGGAGGAAAAGCAGGTTGTAGCTATAGTCCGTTATTTGACACAGATGGCAGATGAGGAACATATTCAAATGCCGAATTTGTGGCTGCCACCGATACCTGCTGTAATTTTGTCGGATGATTTGCAGAAGAAATATGCTTATGTACCGGAAGCGTTTGTATTGAATCCGGTGATTGGAGAATATGACGATCCATTTAATCAGAGTCAGCGGCTGATGACATTACCATTGTCAGCAGAAGGAAATGCTATGATCTACGGATCTACCGGCAGTGGGAAGGAAATGCTTCTGCATGCATTGATTTATGCATTGCTCAAAAATCATGATGTCAACCGGCTCAACATGTATCTGTTGGATATGGGAGCGGAAACATTGATGTCCTATATGGCAGCACCGCAGGTGGGAGATGTACTCCTGTCAACAGATGCGGAAAAGATGAAAAATCTTTTCCGGATGCTTCAGGAAGAATGTCAGCGGCGAAAACGGCTGTTTATGGACTATGGCGGTGATTATTCAGGGTATATCAAAGAGAGCGGCAGTGAATTGCCGAATATTGTTGTTATTCTTAATAATTATGCGGCATTTTCGGAAATGTTTGATTCATTGGATGATCTGCTGACTTTACTGACCCGTGAAGGACCCAAATACGGTATTTATTTCGTATTGACTGTATCATCTGCCAGTGGCATCCGGTATCGTTTGCAGCAGAATTTTAAACAGATGTTGGTGCTGCAGATGAATGATATCACAGACTATGCCGGCATTTTGGGACAGACGGAAGGGCTGGTGCCATCAGCGATTACAGGGCGTGGTCTTGTGAAATATGACCGTATTTATGAATTTCAGACTGCCAGTACAACGGCCGGAGATAATCAGGTACGGTTTAATCGCCAATTGTGCAGACAGCTGGCAGAAAATACGGAAAAGAAGGCACCTCGTGTTCCGGTATTACCGGAATCTGTGGACAGAGCATTTGTAGAGGACTGTATTCATACACTCTCAGATGTACCTGTAGGTGTTAACTGCAGCACACTCAGAATAGAGAAAATACCACTGAAAAAGCGGTCCGCATATTATGTGCTGGCATCTGATGTGGAACAGACACTTGTGTTTGCACAGGGACTTGCACAGGTATTGGATTTTGTAAAGGACATTCATGTAACGGTACTTGACGGGACAGACGTCTTTAAACTTTCAGAAACAGATGGATATGTCTGCCTGAAAGACAATATAGAGGAATACCTTGGAAAACTGATTCTTGAAGTTGCAGATCGGTATAATACTTGTAAAGCAGCGGGAATGGATTCTGGAATCATGGAGGATCGGGAAGAACAGGTGATCGTACTGGCCGGACTGAAGGCGTTGTATGATCAGTTAAGTGATGATGGCAGGGATAAACTGCGTCTGATCCTGGAAAAAGGAGAAGCCATACATAAACTTCATTATATTATTTGTGACAGCGCTGATGGCTGCGCAAGTGTTTATTTTGACTGGTATCGTAAACGTCAGAGTTTTAAGTATGGTATATGGATGGGTGAGGGATTAACCGCTCAATACGCTTTTGAACTTGGAAAACGTCCATTTATAGAAGCGGAAACAGCACCTGATATTGGTTACATTATCGATAAGGGCAGATACAGAATGATGAAATGTCTTGTTCCTGAGAAGTATTTTGAAAGGAGGGAAGAGGACGATGAATAAAATTCTTGTGGAACTCTAACTGCCGGTGATGATGCAGTCTGTAGATATTTTCATAGCTGCCGG
>JBJFCH010000093.1:0-12016 GCA_051888835.1 Oliverpabstia sp.
CCTACTGCTTCTTTTACATATGTAGGATCTGTTGCGAGATTCATTCTGATAAATCCCTTTGTATTCTCTCCAAACCACTCTCCGTAGTCTACCGCAAGATGGCAATGTCCCTGTATAAATTTGTGCAGTTTCTCTGTTTCTACCAGTTTTCTGAAATCTATCAGGACCAGATAAGTACCCTCCAGTGCACAAACTTTTACTTGTGGTACTTCTTTTTCTAATGTTTCTTTCAGATACCTGTAATTTTCCTTCACAATATCCAATACGTTATCCAGCCATTCACTGCCATGCTGGTATCCTGCTTTTGTAGCGATCATACCCATAATACTGACTTCCGTCCGATTCAACCCGGATGCAAACCGGTCATAAATCTTCCGCAATTCTTCGTTAATAATAAGAATATGAGAATGAAGGAGGGTGGCCAGATTAAATGTTTTTGAAGCAGACGATAAGGTAATCACAATATCCTGATATTTTCCTCCTGCAACAGTAGCTGCCGGAATAAACTTCCCTTCCAGTATGAGATCCTGGTGAATCTCATCGCTCACTACCAGTACATGATGTCTATGACAGATTTCCAGAACTTTTTCCAGTTCTTCCTCATTCCATACACGGCCTGCAGGATTATGCGGAGAACATTGAATAAACATCTTCACATTATTATCTGCAATTGCCTTCTCAATCGCGTCATAATCCATAGTAAAATAGCCGTCTTTATAATCCAGATCCACGGTTACAAGTGTCCGGTCATTATTGGTCACCACATTATGGAAAGGATAATACACCGGTGTCAGGATCAGGCAAGCATCTTTTGGTTTTGTAAATGCATGAATCATCCATGCAATCGCAGTTACACATCCCGTAGAAAAACGAACCCACTCCTTACGAATCGGAAAATCATACCTGGTTTCCATCCATTTTGAAAAAACCTGATAATATTCATCCGGTACACGGGTGTAACCAAATACTCCATGACAAACCCTCTCCGATAATGCCTCTGTTATCGCATCACAGGCTTTGAATTCCATGTCTGCAATCCACATAGAGATTAAATCCGTCTCCCCGAATTTCTCTTCGAGTCCATCCCACTTCATAGAATCCGTATTTCTGCGATTAACTACATATCGATCTAAAAACTCCTGTCTGTTCATGTAATTATCCCCCTCCATACACTATTTAAGTGCAATGACTTCAATCTCACACAGAACCCCTTTAGGCAAAGATTTTACTGCCACACAGCTTCTGGCGGGCTTAGATGTGAAATACTTCGCATAAATTTCATTAAAATCAGCAAAATCTCCCATATCTGCCAGGAAACATGTGGTTTTAAACACCTTTTCAAAGCTGCTTCCCGCTTCTTCTAAAATTGCTCCAACATTTCGGCAGCTCTGCTCTGCCTGGTCTGCGATTCCTTCCGGAACCTCTCCCGTTTCCGGATTTACCGGAATCTGCCCGGATGTGTATATCATTCCATTTACTTCAAATCCCTGCGAATAAGGTCCGATTGCGCCTGGTGCTTTTTCTGTATTAATTACTTTCATATTTTCCATATTTATATTTTTTCCTCTCTATTTTTTACTAATTATTTTTACTGATTTTATATCACTCCGGTCCATCCCGTAACAGTCAGCAGAAATACAATCACACATGCCAGAACAATAAACAGCAATACCTTCGGTACTACCCATTTCAGCCATTTTGCAAACGGAACATCTGCCATTGCACAGGAACCTACCATCCATCCCAAAAGCGGAGACATCAGATTTGTAAAGCTGTCGCCCATCTGATAAGCTACGACTGCAAGATTCGGCTGCAGTCCCAGAGCTTCCGCTACCGGCTTCATAATCGGAACCAGAATAGCAGCCTTTGAGGTTGCCGACGGAATCAGAGGGTTAATAATTGATACAATAATTGTCAAACCGATGCTGGATACCGACTTCGGTAAACTCATCAGCGGAAGTGTTAATACATGAACAATTGTATGAATCACATTTCCGTTTCCAAGAATCAGGGAGATTACTTTTGCAAGCCCGATGACAAATGCGACAAATGCCATAGATGCCAGTCCTCTTGCAAAGCTCTGGCCAAGCTCCTCTGCAGACATTCCTCCGATGATTCCCACAAGTATCATGGTAACGATCATTACTGCAATCATAAAATCAAAGGTCTGGCTTCCTCCCAACAAGGAATACAATGCGATAATGATATACTGCAGAAGAAAAAGAATAATAACTACAATTTTTCTCCAGCTCATATCCACCTTTTTAATCAGTTGACTTTCATCCGCCATTTCTCCTGTCTGATCTGGATTCCATCCTTCATTGTACATCAATGATGCTGCCGGATTTTTTCTGATTTTTTTAACATATCTCAGAACCATGATGATGGCAATCATAAGAAAGAAATTCATGATCACCAGTCTAGTGAAAAAGGCAGAATAAGGTGTTACCCCCATCAACATCTGTGTTGTTGCCTGCTGTGCAGGACCTGTACCAAATCCGACCAGTGCAGCAAACGTTGTAACTCCCAGTGCACATATCGGGTCCAGCTTCAACTTCCTGGAAAACAGAATGCCAATCGGTACAACAGCAATCAAAGCGTCCGTTCCGCCAAAACCTCCAAGATATGCCATCAGAATCATCATCAGTGCAACCAGCAGGTTTACCCCTTTGTCTTTCAATCGGTATACCGCCCAGTTCATCAAATCATCCATCGCACCGGTTTCCAGTACAACATTAATCGTTGCCCCTGAAATCATAACAACAAACATAATCGTTGCCGCGCCTTCAAGACCTGATTTCATAAGCATCAGAGCATCCCACGGACTTACAGGTGTCTGATATCCCAGATACTGAAAATCTGTTCCTATAATCTCTCCTGCTTCATTTGTAAGAAACTTTCCTGCAGGTATTAAGTAGGTGGCAAGACAGGATAATAAAATAATCCCAAACATGATCCACAACAAATGCGGCATTTTAAATTGTTTTTTTTCCTTCTCTTTCATAAATTTCCCCCTTTATCATTTGCCGATAATAAATGCGACTTCCGTATAAACCCCCAGCAACAGTGATGACTCATCGATATCAAATTTCCCATTATGATGAGCCGCTCCACTTCCGTATTCCTCATTTCGTATTCCAAGGAATCCCAATGCTCCCGGATATTTCCCAAGATATGCGCTGTAGCATTCGGAAGCATACCATCTTCCGCATTCTCCCAAACAATCTTTTCCGACAAGCTGCTCCAGAACATTGCTCACTCTCGCGGCAACTTCAGGATCATTTACAACAGGATATGGACTGATCATGTTTCTTTGTTCAAATTCAATACTGCATCCGTGACATAATGCCGTACTTTCCGCGATCCGGTTAATGATTGCAAGTGCTTTTTCGCCTTCTTCTTTATTGAAGAATCGTGCGGTACCGCCTACATATGCATCATCCGGAATCACATTTGTTGCCTCTCCGGCTCTGACCATACCAATGCCGAGCGTCACTGTTTCCTCAACATTAAGCTGATTTACAAAAGCAGAATTGATCTGGGTAATGATATGTGCTGCCGGAATAATAGGATTCACAGCCTGATCCGGTCTTGAACCATGACCACTTTTTCCTTTAATATGAAAACCGATTCCAACAGTCCCTGCCATTCTCGGTCCTGGAACTACATTGACTTTTCCGGCATCAAGCCCATTATAAACATGCAGCGCAAAGCATTCATCTATTTGATATTCATCCAAGGCCTGCATCATTGTTTCAATTCCGCAATTTGTCTCTTCACCTTCTTCAAAACAGCAGTAGACCGTTCCTTCCAGATCCTTCTGTATCTGTTTCAGAACTCTCATCGTTCCAAGCAGCACTGCCATATGCGCATCGTGTCCGCAGGCATGGCAGACACCTGGTACACAGGAAATACTCTTCTTTTTCTGCTTCAGATTATCTGTATTCTCCTGTACCGGCAAGCCGTCAATATCTGCCCGGAGTACCCGATGTTTTCCCGGTTTTGCACCTTCAATCACAACAATGATCCCTGTTCCTTTTAACAGTTGATATGAAATGCCCATAGACTCAATTTCCCGGATCAGTACCTCTCTGGTATGAAACTCTTTTCCCGAAACCTCCGGGTATTCATGAAATTTTCTCCGCATACTGATCACATAATCCTGCTGGTCTGACACAAGTTTTTTTATCTCTGATGTGTTCATATTATCCCCTTTTTATACACCTGAATGTTACCTGATTCTTCACTCATCTTTCTATATCAGGCAGCATCCCTTTTGCTTTCCCAACTGATTTTATGCCTAATTCTCTCCAAGGTATTTTTCTGTATGTTTTGTATTTACCGCTTCGCAGATTCTCTTCAGGCCTTCTGCCAGGACCGCTTTCGGACATGCAAGATTCAAACGGATAAAACCGTCAGAGTTCTGTACAAACATATTGCCTCCTTCCAGCAATACTCCGGCTTTATAGGCAAAGAACAACGGAAGATGTTCATCCGATTCAAAGTATTCATTCAGGTTCACCCACGCAAGATATGTTGCTTCCGAAATCTCATATTTCGCTTTTGGCAGATGCTCTTTCAGATATTCTCCGGTAAAACGGAAGTTTTCATCCAGATATGCTCTCAGTTCCTCCAGCCACGCACTTCCTTTTTCATAGGCTGCCTGCGCAGCTGCAATACTTAAAGGATTATCAAAGTTATAATGTCTGCTGAGCCAGATTTCTTTTAATCCTTCATCACGAATAATAATATTTGAAATCATCATACCAGCCAGGTTGAACGTCTTGCTTGGAGCCATTGCTGTGACAAGCCTTTTATATTCCGGCATAATTTTGCCAAGAGGAATATGCTTCTGGTTCAGGCGGATCAGATCGCAATGAATTTCATCCGAAATCACCCACAGATTATGTTTCTCAATGATCTCTGCTACTTTTTTCAGTTCCTCTTCTTTCCACACACGACCGCTTGGATTATGCGGATTACAGAAAATAAACAGCGTTGTTTTTTCATCCGCAGCTTTCTTTTCAAAATCTTCAAAATCAATGGAGTATTTTCCGTTTTCATAAATCAGATCTGAGCACACATAATCTCTTTTATTAAAATCTGCCGCATATTTGAAATATGCGTAGGATGGTGTCAGGAAAAGAACCTTTTCATCCGGTTTGCAGATATATTCCACCATCTCGTATAATGCCGGAATAATTCCATTAGACATTACCAGTTCTCTTCTGTCAAACGTCCAGTCATAACGTGTCCTGCACCAGTTTACAAACGCATCATAATAACTTTTTTCAAACACACGGGTGTATCCGAAAATACGTTTGTCAAGTCTCTCTCTCATACCATCAATAACTACATCCGGTGTGGCAAATTCCATATCTGCCACCCACATCCTGATGAATTCTTCGTCTTTATAAGGAAATGTCATTGTCTCATCTGCATGGAAAATATAATCACGAAATCCATCTGTATTCATTGCATTCGTATGCTGTCTGTCGATAATTTCATCAAAGTTATACATTTTTACTTGATCCTTTCTTCTTTTTTTGTGCAGCCTGCATCTTATGGTATGATTCTAACAGGATACTTCTTTACCGTCAAAATCGTTAAGTTTCCTGACAGTAGAATTTTTTTTATTTTTTTCCACTCACAATTGATTTTTTCAAGAAATCCTGTTAAAATTTGTGTATACAAAAATAAACAAAGAATTTTCATTTATTTTTATACTTTTATGAAACATTACCAAACAGAGGTCAGGGGCAATTTATATGAAAGATATCAGCATAGAGATTGGAAAGCGGATTCGGAATTTCCGCAAAATGAGACATATGACACTGGATGAAATGTCAGAAATCATCTGTAAAAGTAAATCAACCATATCAAAATATGAGAAAGGCGAAATTGCTGTAGACATAGAAACATTATATGAAATTGCAGATGCTCTGTGCATCCACGTTGAACAATTATTATACTGCCGTCCTAAGCGTACGATTCTTCATAATCAGGAAAATCACCCTGCGTTTTTTAATGGAGTATCTCAGTTTTTTTCTTATGTGTATGACGGAAGAAACAATCAGCTTTTGCGCTGCGTTTTTGATATCTTGTCTGAAATAGAAAATGGACAATATAAAATAATGATGTATATGAATTTTGCAAATTATGAATACTACCAAAATTGTGAAAATACTTATTGGGGTTATATCGAACATTATGATGCCGTAACAAACATCCAGCTTACCAATCAGGATACTCCTATGGAAAAAGCCAGCGTGCAGATTCTTGCTTCTTATCTTGATTCCGATACAAAATGGGGCTTATGGAATGGCTTTTCCTCCCGCCCAATGATGCCAATTTCCACAAAAATGCTTTTTTCAAAAACTCCTGTAAAAGAGGATTTGGAACTTATTAACAAATTGAAAATTTCAAAAGAGGATATCCGTTTGCTGAAACATTATAACATGCTCTGTGTCACTTGAAATTAATTGTCAGATAAATTACAGGCTGCCATCTATACTCTATCTACTATTTTAGTGCACGATAATATTTGTAAAATATGGGGGCAGTCGTGCAGACCGCAATCGTATCTGCAACAGGCTCTGCCATATATACACCCATAGTCGGATCAGGCCACACCAACGGAAGTACAAAAATCAGCGGAATCAGTAAAATGAGTTTCCGCCAGATAGTAAGGAAAATTGCTTTGCCCGCCTGATCCAGCGCCACAAAACTGTATTGGCAAGCCACCTGTATACCGTAGATCAATAACACAGACAGGTATATCCTCATACTCCATTCAGAGTATTGAATCAGCCCAATATCATTGGTAAAAATACGGGCCACAGCTCCCGGTGCGGCTATGCACAAAAGCCAGATCAAAAACGATCCCGTCACACAGGACAAGAGCAACAACCGAAATATCTTTTTCACTCTCGGTATATTTCCTGAACCCAGGTTATAGCTCAAAAGCGGCTGTGCACCCTGCACCAATCCAGGCAGGAGCAGCATGACGAACTGCATAACGCTGTTCAGAATACTCATGGAAGCGACTGCCATGTCGCCCCCGTATTTTTGCAGGGAAGTGTTGAAACTGATGGCTACCAGATTTTCCGTCAACTGCATCAGCGCCGGGGAAGTTCCCAACAAAATACACGGCCACAGAATCTGTTTATCAAAGCGTATGTTTCTACAGTTCAACCGCAGTACGCTTTTTTCAGAACACAGATAGCTGATTACAAAAAATGCTGAAACGCCCTGGGAAAAAACTGTCGCGAGGGCGGCCCCACGTACGCCCATCTGAAAACCATTGATCAATAAAGCATCCAAAACGATATTCGTCAAGGCACCGATTGCAACATTCCTCATACTGACCAGAGTTTTCCCCTGAGCGGTGATAAAAGCGTTCAATCCAAGAGTAAGCTGTGTAAAAACAGTACCCAAGCAATAAATATTCATATAATCCGTGGCAAAGCCAATCGTATCCGTACTTGCACCAAACAGAAGCAGAATAGGCCGACCAAATGCCAGCATGATGGCAGTGATTAACAACGAGAGTAACAGCAACATCCATGTACAACTTCCCAGAACTTTCTCTGACAAACTTTTCTCACCTTTCCCTAGGAAAATAGAAGCCTTCGGTGCGCCTCCCATACTGACCAGTGCGGCAAAAGCAGAAATTGCAAGAATGACTGGTGTAGTCACACCAACCCCAGCGAGGGCCTGTTTTCCCACTTCAGGGATATGTCCGATGAACATTTTGTCCACGAGATTATATAAAACATTGATAAGCTGTGCGGCAACGGCTGGGACTGCCAGTTTTAGAAAAGCCCTTGGTACTGGCATGGAATCCAGCATAATTTCATGATCGTTCAATATCATTCTTCCTTCCTAGTATACTGACCACCTGACAACTTGACTAATTTGCTTGTTTCAGGATACTCATTGTAGTAGATTGACTCCTGTGAAACAAGATATTAGCAATTTTATAAGTTACTAATAGATTTCATAGTATTAATAAGACACTAATATCCAAAGCAAAACATCCGGCTAAATGGAACTTTTCTAATAATACATCAAAAAGAGTCTCTGAACAGGCAATACCCATTTAGAAACTCCTTCATCATCATTTAATGTTATTATAAATCATTACAAACAAAATCTGTCAATTCTGAAAGCCAGCTTATATCCATTTTTTCAATATTACCATTGTCACATGCTGCAGCAATTTGCGTAATGATAGGAATTCTTTCTATATTTCTTATATTGTATTGTTCTGCCAGTTCTTCAATATGGCTGTTACCAAAAATGTAATGTTTGTCATGGCATGTCGGGCACTCAAAATAAGACATATTTTCTACAATTCCAAGTACTGGTATATTCAGCATCCCGGCCATCTTTACCGCTTTTCCCACAATCATTCCTACTAACTCCTGAGGAGATGTCACTACAATAATTCCATCTACAGGAAGTGACTGGAACACTGTCAGGGGAACATCGCCGGTACCCGGTGGCATATCCACAAACATGTAGTCAATGTTCCCCCAGACAACATCTGTCCAAAACTGTTTCACCACTCCTGCAATCATGGGACCACGCCATACAACAGGATCCGTATCATGATCAAGCAGCAGATTAATGGACATAATTTTCGTCCCATTTACAGTTTCTGCAGGTTGTATACCTTTTTCCGTTCCGATTGCCTTCTCTTTAATGCCAAAGATCTTTGGAATAGACGGACCTGTAATATCCGCATCCAGTACAGCAGACCGGAATCCCTTTTTCTGCATGGAAGCCGCCATCAGAGCTGTTACCAGAGACTTTCCGACACCACCTTTTCCGCTTACAACACCTATGACCTTCTTCACGGAAGACTCCCCATTCAGCTTTTCATGCAAATTTCGTGGCGCCGTACGTTCATTACATTCACTGCTACATTCAGAACAATTGTGAGAACATTTTTCACTCATTGCATACTCCTTTCCGGCAAATCAATGCTTATCTTCGCCACATTCATCCGCATGCTCATGACTGTGGCATACAGAACCTGTAGAAATAAGTTCACCCCGTAGAAATGCCTCAACTGCCTTGGTCGCATCTCCCTGGGCACCTACAATAACTTCTACACTGCGCTCATTAAAAATATCTACAGCGCCGCCGCCCATTCCACCGGCAATAATGACCTGTGCGCCGTTATCTGCCAGAAAATTAGGCAAAAAACCGGGGCGATGGCCTGGATTAGGTACAGAATTTACGTTAACGATCTTTTCTGCCTCCGTGTCATAAAAAATAAAGTTCTTACAATGTCCAAAATGATCTGCAACGTTATTTCCCATAGCTGCTACTGCAATTTTCATGTTAACACTCTCCTTTTTTTACACTTAATTTATCCACTAATATTATCTTCCACCATGATATCCGGACGAAAAGTCCTGCATAACAGTAAGCTTTCCTTCTTTCAGGTCAGTAATATTCTGCTTCACACTCAAATTACCTGATTTATATATTTTGATATTTGCACTCTTTAATACATTCGCAGAATTTTGTCCGCATTGGGAAGCTATCACCGCATCTACTTTACAATCCACAACAAACTGGGCGGCATTAATACCTGCTCCCCCTTGAACCGCTGCAGCTGGATTTCTTGTTATCTCATATGTATCTGTTTCAGTATTATAAATAGCAAAGTAAGGTGCTCTTCCAAAGGTAATACAAACAATACTCTGGTCAATCTCTACCGGTATCATTACTTTCATATTTGTGTTCTCCTTTTATTTATTTTTCTACGGCTCTATCAATTTCATAACTGTCCTGTAGATATCATACAACGCATTCCTGGCAGGACAGTCAACATCAGCAAGACTACAACCAGCATTGATTGCTTCAGATGCAGTTTTGTCGTAAGGAATTTTTCCTGTAAACGGAATATTTTCCGCTGCGCAGAAGTCCTGGATTGCCTTAGTATTTTCGGGACTGACATTCCATTTATTAACACAGACAGCCATCTTTGTCTGAAAGGTCTCCGCCGTCTTGAACAACCGTTTCAGATCACTGATACCCGAAAGGCTCGGTTCAGACACTACCAGTACCAGATCCATACCGCTGATCGAAGCAATCACGGGACATCCTATTCCAGGGGAACCATCTATAATTGCCAGTTGCGTATCCGGTGCATTTTTCAACATTGCTATCTTCACATCATTGACAAGCTTACCAGAATTACCACGACCCATTTTTAAAGTAGCTGTAGAAAATACACTTTCATCCAGATAGAGTTTCTTTCTTCCAGCCACATCAGTAACCAATCTAATGGCATCCTGCGGACATGCGTAAGCACAAACGCCACATCCTTCACAAGAATATTCATTAACATTGAATTTTCCGTCCGCTTCCAAGATAGCGTCAAAGCGGCAGTTCTCCTGGCAAATACCACATCCGATACATTTTACCGGATCAATGACCGCTTTATCTCCTCCATAAAAATCTGTAACAACTGGTTCTGTTTTTTGCTTTGTAACCAGATGCAGATTTGGTGCATCCACATCACAGTCAGCAATTGCCTTTGCATGAGCAAAACAAACAAACGCTGCCGCCGTTGTTGTCTTCCCTGTACCGCCTTTACCACTGAGAATCAGAAGTCGTTTCATACTGCACCTCCGATTTTCTTTAATAGTTCAGAAAATATCCTATGTATATGCGTATTCTTATGGAAAATGATCTCTCCATCGGCCGCCAGTGCCGCAATTCCCGGATCATAAGGAATTCGGGCAAGAACAGACACATGATTCTCTTTGCAAAACACCTCCAATGGTTCATATGGAACATCCTGCTTATTGATAATCAAACCGCATTTTTTTCCCAACAGAGTAACCAGTTCATATACCATTTTAAAATTATGAAAGCCGAACGCGGTAGGTTCTGCCACCAGCACACAGTAATCTGCATCCATAACACATTCCATAACAGAACAGGCACTACCCGGAGGACAGTCTATAATGGATAGTCCATCTGCTTTTTTAAGTGCCTCGCGAATCACAGGAACACCGGAAGACTCACCCGGATTCAAAATACCCGTCACTACATGAATGCTGTTATGATTTCCTATTTCAAGCATTCCTATCGGTTTATTTTTTTCTGAAATGGCACCTTCCGGGCAAACCATTTTACAGCCACCGCAACTGTGGCATACCTCGGAAAATACCATGGGTTTTTCTTTGATATACATAAGGGCATGAAAGCGACAGAACTGCACACATTTTTTACAGCCTGTACATTTTTTCGCATCAAACTCCGGCAGGAGGGAACTAACCGTTACTTTTTCTGTATTTTGTGGCTTCAAAAACAGACTTCCATTTGGTTCTTCCACATCGCAGTCGATATACGTAGCTGATCCAGCCGCTGCTGCGAAATTCACTGCAACAAGTGTTTTACCTACACCGCCTTTACCACTTAAACAGGCAATTTTCATATCGCACCATGAAATCCACTGTGAAACTGAGTCAGCTCACTGAGTGTTCCCTGTTCTACAGCAATTAAATCATCCGCAGCGGCTTTATTTACGGACTTATATATTTTTATGTTTGTTGCTTTTAGCACATCTGCTGCATTCTGTCCGCAGCGGACTGTAATCAATATATTTACACCACTGTCCACCAAAAACTGTGCTGCCTGAATTCCGGCTCCTCCATGCGCCCGGGCTGCAGGGTTTTCTACAATGGTATCTTTACCATTTTCCCTGAGCAAAAAGTAAGGTGCTCTAGCCAGGACAATACTAACATCCCGCTTATTCTCATCCAATGGAATTGCAATTTTCATGACTCCATCCTCCTTAACTATACTCTTCTTTACCATTACAAAATCAGTAAACACCGACTCAACAGTTTCCGTCATATGTCGAATATAGTATAGTTCCTGGCGCAGTCAAATGCAACTTACTATGAAATTAATTAGTGGCTTTTGTTTTTCCGATTTTACCTATAGTCACACTTCTGGCAATGTACCATCATGTTATCACGATCTTCTT
>JBJFCH010000093.1:12116-15647 GCA_051888835.1 Oliverpabstia sp.
TTTTACCTATAGTCACACTTCTGGCAATGTACCATCATGTTATCACGATCTTCTTTATAAAAAATCCCCGACCATTTGCAAATGCTCTGAAGAATGGGAACTACAGATTTCCCCTTTTCTGTCAGAGAATACTCTACCCTTGGAGGAATTTCATCATAGGATTTCCGAATGACAATTTCATTTGCGATCAATTCTTTTAAGGCTGCCGCCAGGACCGCATCCGTAATATTTCCCATTTCTTTTCTTAATTCACTATAACGCAGCAGATTTTTCGCAGCAA
Organism: Oliverpabstia sp.; assembly: GCA_051888835.1. GTDB lineage: Bacteria > Bacillota > Clostridia > Lachnospirales > Lachnospiraceae > Oliverpabstia. Next base: position 12,397 of record JBJFCH010000093.1, read on the forward strand.
GCACACAGATAATCCTCGAATTCCATTTACCTCCAAACACTTCAAGTCCATATTCCAATGGACAGCGAATGTCCTTTTCCAGTTTCCTTTGATACATTTTTTCACTACCTCCTTATCATCGGTCATAACTATCACTTTTTCTGCTGATTGTCCAAAATACCCGGAGCAGACAGAAACATCTGACAAAAATATTATAAATCTATCAAGCAGAAAGTTCATTTAGAAATCATACCAGCATGCTTAATAAATATCAAGTTACTATCATTTTTAATAGTTATTATTAACTTCATACATTTTTTTAATATCAGGGAAGCAGATCGGTAATTACCCTATCGATATCTGCCTGCAGGATAATTGATCGATCCTGCAAAAACTCCGGGCAGCATGGAAGAGTTAAGTTCACACTCGCAAAAACAGACTCTGGATTCTGTGCTGCCATATTCCAAAATGGCACTTTAATGACTCCCGGAGAATTAAACCCTACGCCTAATTCCAGATACAATATGAAACCCTTTTGGTGATTTTCAAGATATTTTAGATAACGTTCATGGGCAATATGCCAACCCTTATCCCTGACAAATGTATCATCCCAGAACAAATTGAAATCCATTTCCCTGCCACATTTTGGACAATGAGGAATTAATTCTTTTGGGACACGCATATTGTTTTCCTTGGAGATCATTTTTTGTAAAATATCTTTATTGTCATAAGTATCCATATGGCACGGCTTTGAACACTGGAAAAGCCCAAAATCCCCCTGTGTATAACACAACCTTTCTTTTGGGAACCCGGCCCTCTGAAAAGTATGGTCAATATTTGTAGTAAGGACAAAATAATCCTTATCTTTCAACAGTTTAAGCAATTTTTTATGTGTATCTTTGGGAATCGGTTCATATCGATTAATCCAGGCCCAACGTGACCAGTAAGCCCAACGTTCCTCATTTGTTTCAAAATCAGCAAAACATCCAGTATACATATCTGTCATCCCATATTTAGCCACAAAATCCCCAAAATTTTTATTCAGTCTTTCACCGCCAAATTCATACCCTGCCGAAGAAGATAATCCTGCTCCGGCTCCTATAATTACAGCATCTGCCTCCTGAATAGCCTCTTTCAGCTTTTTCGTTTCTTCTTCATAGCTTCCTGTTACTCCTTTAATTATTCCATTGTAGTTCATATCCTTTTCACCTCTGACTAAAATATTCCTGTTCCTGTTTAAGATCGTTCTGAAGTATAACTTTTAAGCTTTGTTTCTGGAAGATATTAATAAAATGATTAGTCACTCATAAATTAAATAGTTGCTTATTAATTTCTTAATATCTTGCCTGTTTTTAGCTTATTTTCTATAATGAAAACCAGCTTAAATAAGCAAATAAAAAAGACTTGGAGGTATCTCATGATGAATGAAAACGTAGTAAAACTGTTAAAATCAAATATGTGGGATCTGGCCACCTGCCAAAATGGAGAGCCCAACGTTGTACCTGTTGCTTTTAAAGATGTTACAGATGATGGGAAACTGGTCGTTGGGGACGTATTCCTTGAAACAACTCTGAATAATATCAAAGCAAATGATGGAAAGATTGCAATCTCCGTTTATGACTCCCAAAATCTGGAAGGCTACCAAATAAAAGGTTCTGCAGAATATGTAACAGAAGGAGCCGTTGTTGACACATTTAAAGCTATGGTTGAAAAAATGTTCAATGGGGCTGCAACCGCAAAGGGAGCATTGATCATCATTCCTGAAAAAGTAATTGTAACAACTCCTGGAAGTGAAAATAAAAAAGAACTTTAAATAAAACAGGTGCAGGGCAGTTTTCTCTGTACCTGTTTTCCTATAGGAGATACGTGAACAAATGAACATGCCAAAATACAAAGCTTTTATTGATAAAAATAGCTGTGTGGGATGTGGGGCCTGTATCACTGTCTGCCCGATGCAGGCAATTCACATGAAATCCGGATGGAAAAGCGAAGTAAACCAGCAATTTTGTATTGGTTGTGGGAACTGTGTGTCTCTCTGCCACAGGCAGGCACCACATCTTTATAAAAGTGAAGAACAGGAGTAAACAGCCATGACAAGACTGGAAAAAGTAAAAATATTGGTCCAATATCTGTTAGAGGATTCACCAGAATATATTACCTATTGTAAAAATATCCCCCATGATTATACTCATCAACGGGCTTTGCTTCGAAGCCTCATGAATCTCCGAAATTCTGAAAAAAAACTTTGCCCATCTTTTTATACTCTTCAGGATGAACTTTTAATGGAAGAAGCAAGAGAAAAAGGAATTGTTTCTTCCGAAGAAATTCCCGTAGTAAATCTGCATCCAGCGCTTTCTCTTTGGCAGGGAGATATCACAAGGCTAAAAGTAGATGCGATCGTTAATGCAGCCAATTCCCATTTGCTCGGCTGCTTTATTCCCTGTCATTCCTGTATTGATAATGCAATCCATTCTGCCGCAGGACTCCAGCTCAGGGAAGAGTGTTCCCAAATCATGCGTCATCAAGGCCATGAAGAGCCAACCGGCCAGGCAAAAATAACGAAAGGATATAATCTTCCCGCAAATTATATCTTACATACGGTTGGACCGATCATCTACGACTCTGTCACGGAAGAAAAGCAAAAACTCCTCGCATCATGCTATCAATCCTGTCTGGAGCTGGCAGACCAGTATAAACTGGAGTCCATCGCATTTTGCTGTATTTCCACAGGAGAATTTCATTTTCCAAATAATCAGGCAGCTGCTATTGCAGTCAATACTGTATTGCACTATTTTCGCCTTCATTCTAAAACAAGTATAAAAAAGGTTATTTTTAATGTATTTAAAAATACCGATCTGAAGATTTATTGGAAATTACTTAACCAGACACACCCCATAGACAACTGTAAAAAATGAAGGGAAGCAATAGGATTGCTTTCCCTTCATTCATCGGCTGAAATACTACAAATCAAGTTCTTCTGAAAATTAATAATTCTCTGCATTGATTTCAAAGTACGCCTGTGGGTGTGCACATACCGGACAAACTTCCGGGGCATTGGTTCCAACCACGATATGGCCACAATTCCGGCATTCCCAAATCTTCACTTCGCTCTTCGCAAATACTTCTGCCATCTCAATGTTTTTCAGAAGCGCGCGGTAACGTTCTTCATGATGTTTCTCAATAGCACCTACCATGCGGAATTTCGCTGCCAGTTCCGGGAATCCTTCTTCCTCAGCAGTTTTGGCAAAGCCATCATACATATCCGTCCATTC
>JBJFCH010000094.1:0-15627 GCA_051888835.1 Oliverpabstia sp.
ACAAAGAAATTATGTCCCAGCAGTTCCATCTGTACACATGCATCTTCCGGATACATTGGTTTGATTCCGAAACGTTTGGTACGGATGATTTTAACTTCCTCATCTTCCATAAAATCATCTTCTATAAATGTCTTCTGGAAATTACCTGCTTCCTGCTGCTTGTTGATAATCTTCGTTTTGTATTTGCGAAGCTGACGCTCGATCACTTCTTCTACCAGATCAATGGATACATACATATCACTGCTCACCTGCTCTGAACGGATAATGTTTCCTTTTACCGGAATCGTCACTTCTATCTTTTGTCTCTCTTTTTCTACACTTAAGGTAACATGGACTTCTGTATCAGGAGTGAAATACCTTTCTAATTTTCCGAGTTTTTCCTGAATGGCTATTTTCAGACCATCTGTTACATCGATATTTTTTCCGCTGATAATAAATTTCATGCTGTCAACCCCTTCGTCCTTTATTTTACAAAAGCTTTACACTCGCTTCTGTAAGTAGCTATATTATACCAATTTTATCAATGCTTGGCAACTATTATTCGAAAATTCATGTTTGTTTCATATTTTTTACAGGCAATTTATCTGCAAAATTCCAGTATTTTTTCAAACTCCATATGTCCGCCGAACAAGTCCAGTGCACTTCCTACCGTCACATCCACTCTATTATTTCCTGCCTGACGAAGCTGTCTCAGATGCTCAAAACTGCCGACACCGCCGGCATATGTGACAGGTATCGCACCACATTCGGCAAGCATATGCACCAACTCCACCTCAATACCGGAAGCTTTTCCTTCCACATCCACCGCATGTACCAGAAACTCATCGCAATGAGAAGAAAGTTCCCGAAGAGTCTCCGGATTCACCTGCACCTGGGTAAATTTCTGCCATCGATCTGTTACAATAAAATACTTACCGTCTCTTTTCCGACAGCTCAGATCCAGTACCAGCCTTTCTTTTCCCACTGCTCTTTCCATCTTTTCAAGATTTCCCCAGGAAACCTGCCCATCCTTAAATACAAAAGAAGTGACGATCACATGACTGGCTCCTGCATCGAGAAATTCTGTTCCATTTTGATCATGAATTCCTCCTCCCACCTGCAGTCCTCCCGGATAAGCTCGCAGGGCTTCCATCGCCTGCTGTTTTGTCTCATTATAATATGGTGAGGATACCGGGTTCAGCAGTATGATATGACCGCCCCGGATACCATAAGACTGATAAAAGCTGGCATAAAAAGCTGCATCCTGCTCGGAGACAAAATTTTCTGCTGCCCAATCTCCCTGATCTTTCAGGCTTCCTCCCACAATCTGTTTTACCTTTCCATTATGTATATCAATGCATGGTCTGAAATTCATAGTCATTCCCCTTTCCATGCATTGATGATAGCATTTTTATTCTGAAACAGCAAGCACCGACCGACTAATTATCGGGCCGTCGTATTGGTTCCATTAGTATTGTTTGCATTGTTTCCTGTAGTATTATTGGTCGTATTATTCGTGGTATTATCCGTATTATTTCCATTTCCCGTAATATCTTCCACACCCTGGCCGATACCTTCTCCCACATCTTTAATACCCTGACCTACGCCTTCCCCCAGATCTTCAATCACATTTCCATTCTCATCCACTCTGGTATTCTCACCTGTCGTTGCGCCATTTACATTTCCATTATTATTACCGTCTGTTACATTGTTTCCGGTGTTCTCTGTACCGTTGATTGTCCCATTATTATCTGTGGTATTTTCATTAACAGTGCCATTTTCGTTTGTCCCGTTATTATTCGTTCCCTTATTGTTCGTGCCGTTTGCAGTGCCACAGCCGGCCATAACACAAAGCATAGCAATCGCTGATACAGTAATCATCCTTTTTTTCCATTGATTTTTCATAATTGGTATCTCCTTTTCTTCGTTTTTCCGTGATTACTCAGTGACTTCTGAAATAATTACGATTTACTATCCTTAATATGTACCAGTCATAAAAAAATATGCATGCTATGAAATAAATCTTTTGCACGCAACTGTTTTCTTGACACTTTATTTTTTTCGAGCCGAACTTACCGTATATACAGATCAATATGTGGAAATGTTTTCTAAAAATGCTGCAAAAGGACTGCACTGTCAACACTCACTTCATACTTGAACATTCCCAGAGAGGATGTTTCCTGTATCGGTGACAGTAAAAATGATATTTCCATATTTCGGGCTTCCGGATTATTATCTTTTAAAATGAAAAAAATCGGACAAATTAGTATTAATCTGCCCGATTCTTTTCCTTTTATTCTTTTTTCAGGAACTACCGGAATCAACCGATCACATCGCTCATCTGGTACCAGCCCGGTCCTTTTCCTTTAATAAATTTTGCTGCCTGAACAGCGCCTTTTCCAAATATAGCTTTTGAGTATGCTGTATGCTGGAACGTAACCACTTCATCCGCACCGGCAAAAATCACCTCGTGTTCCCCAACGATTGTTCCGCCGCGAACTGCTGAAATTCCGATTTCTTTTTCATCTCTCTTCTGGCGGACCTGACTTCTGTCATACACATAATGATAAGCGTTATCCAGACCTTCGTTGATGCTGTCTGCTAAAGCCAATGCAGTACCGCTTGGAGCATCCACTTTCAATTTGTGATGCTTTTCTACGATCTCCATATCAAATCCGGCTGCAGCCAATTTTTCTGCCGCTTCTTTCACCAGTTTTAAAAGCAAATTGATTCCCAGCGACATATTCGCCGATTTCAGAACTGCAACCTTTTTACTGGCCTCTTCAACTTTTTTAAGCTGTTCTTCACTTAGTCCTGTAGTACACAATACTACCGGAATCTGGCGATCTACGCAAAAATCAAGAAGATTGTCAACTGCTTTTGCAGAACAGAAATCTATCACCGCATCTGCCTGTACATCACAGGTCCAGATATCTGTAAATACGGGATATCCGTTGTCACGATTATCTACCAGATCAATACCGGCAACGATCTCAATCTCAGGATCATCCTTAATCAGTCCGCTGATCACCTGACCCATATGGCCATTGCAGCCGTGCATAATTACTTTTACCATTTTTATCTATCCTTTCAGGCAAGTTTCAGACCAAACTTTCTCATTTCTTCTGCAAGAACTGCTTTATGAGCATCTTCCATCTCACTTAACGGCATACGAAGCGGTCCCACTTCTTTGCCCATCAGGTTCATGGCAGCTTTTACCGGAATCGGATTTACTTCACTGAACAGAGCTCTTACCAACGGCAATGCTTTCAGCTGGATTGCACGGCTTGCTTCTACATCCCCTTTCAGGAACAGTTCAACCATGTCATGAGTCTCTCTCGGTGCAATATTGGATAACACGGAGATTACACCCTTTCCACCCAGAGACAGAAGCGGAACAACCTGATCATCATTACCGGAATACAAATCGATATTGCCGTCGCATTTTTCCATAACTTCTGCAACATGGCTGATATTTCCTGAAGCTTCTTTGATACCAACGATATATTCCACATTTTTTACCAGATGTGCGATCGTATCTGCAGTCAGCCCACATCCTGTACGGCTTGGTACATTATAAAGAACAGTCGGAACCTTTGCTGCTTCAGCAATCTTTGTATAATGTGCGATCAGACCATTCTGTGTTGCTTTATTGTAATAAGGAGTTACCAGAAGAATACCATCTGTTCCAGCCTCTGCTGCTTCCATAGACATCTGAACAGCAGTCTCTGTACAATTGGATCCTGTTCCTGCAATGACAGGGATTCTGTGATTTACTCTGTCAATTGTAAATTTGATAGTTTCCATATGCTCTTCTACAGACAGAGTAGCTGACTCACCTGTAGTTCCGCAGATAACGATACAGTCTGTTCCTCCTGCAATCTGCTCTTCCAAAATTTCATCGAGTTTGTCAAAATTCACATCATAATTTTCTTTCATTGGTGTAATAATTGCTACACCGGCACCTGTAAAAATTGCCATAATAATGTTCTCCTTTCTATATATAACCGCATAGTTCAAGTACGCCTCGGCGTACTTGCTGCGAGGTGCGCGTCATGCTTTGCATGACACAATACATCTGCGCACCTCTGCAATCCGCCGGAGGCTTTATCTTGGAAGGAGATTGGACTCCCACCAAGACTAAATTGTTGTAACTCGCCACCTATAGAGGTGGGAGTCTTATCTCCTTTCAAGATAAAAACTTGCCTACACGATAAAACAGAGGTGCGCGTCCTAGGAAGCCCACCTCTAAAGAATTCACCATGAAATCAATCATTGTTTTCTTCGGATAGCTCTCCATCTCGCGATGACAGTCATGCAGCTCTTAACTGCCATGCCCAAGCACAAAGCCTCAGGAGCCCTGCACTTTCGGCACTTTTTCCTTTCTTCTGCTTTCTCATGTGCCTGCCACATCCGGCAAAATACTGATAAAAAGTGCAACCTCTATCTCTGATTTCACTAATCATATCATTATTCAATTTTCTTGTCAATGCTTCAGTTTCATTTCTGCTGTCCTAAACTAGTCTACATATTCCAGTTTACTCACCGATATTTCATATGCCGTTCTTTTCTGCGTCTCCTCCTCGCTTATTTTTTTCACATATTCCCGGCTCTGAATTCTTCCCCAGATCAGCACATGTCCACCCACCTGAAAAGCAGACGCATATCTTGCATTTCTTCCCCAGCAAATACAGGGAATGTAATCTGACTTTCCATATGGACGGTTCACTGCAATCAGAAGATCTGCTATTTCTCTTCCTAATGGCGTTTTTCGGTAGACCGGAGGCTTACATATGTACCCATCCAGGAAAATGGCATTGGTCTTCATTCCCTCATCGTCATCTTCCACAAATTCGACTTCCCTGGCAAATACAGACAAAACCAATCTGTTTTTCTTCTCCTCGTGGCGGTTGTATGATCGGAACTGACCCAAAACATGGATATATTCCCCTTCATAATCTTCTGTAACATCCAAAAGCCGTTCCGATATCATTACCGGAATCCGGTCCTCTGAATCGCTGAGCCTTTTCACCAGAACATCTACCATATAAAAGCCCTCTCCAAAAACCTGATGGCTGAAGGTAAACTGCGATGCGATCCGCCCCATGATTTCTACCTGGTTATTTTCAACTGCCCATTGATGATGTAAATTATTATTTTCTTGAGTCATTTTAGTTTTTTCCTCCATATATTAACGTTTGATATGTGTAATATATGAGTTCTGACTTTTGAATATTCCATTTTTTGTGCGACATTATTCCGCACTATTTTCTCGTCGTTTTCTGTGACTTGTATGTAATCGCTTTGTCGAAAACTTGTTTCTGGTTTTATCTTTGTGGTTCTATAGAAAAAAGTGGAGACTGCGACCCTTGTGAGTCCTAGTCTCCACTGCCTTGCATTTTGATTTTGTTATGAATTTTTAAGATTTTCACGTTTACGAAGTCTGGAATCCAGAATTTTTTTACGGATACGAAGACTCTTTGGTGTTACTTCCAAGAGCTCATCTTTATCAATAAAATCCAGTGCCTGTTCCAGACTGAGGATTTTCGGCGGAGTCAGTTTCAGAGCATCGTCAGCAGCGGACGAACGAGTGTTGGTAAGGTGTTTTGTCTTACATACATTCAGTTCGATATCTTCTGCTTTGGCATTTTGTCCGATGACCATTCCGGCATATACTCTCTCACCGGGACCAATAAACAAAGTTCCACGTTCCTGAGCAGAGAATAGACCATAGGTTACAGATTCACCCGGCTCAAATGCAATCAAAGAGCCCTGTTTGCGGTACTGAATGTCTCCTTTATATGGTGCATAGCCATCAAAAATAGTATTCAATACTCCGGTTCCTTTGGTGGATGTCATGAATTCACCGCGGAATCCGATCAATCCACGGGCTGGTACTTCAAATTCCAGACGGGTAGAACCGTCGCTTGCCAGGCTCATTCCCTGAAGAGCGCCCTTTCTCTCACTGATTTTCTGAATAATCGTTCCGGAATATTCTTCCGGTACATCGATATAAGCCAGCTCCATAGGCTCAAGCAGTTTGCCGCGTTCATCTTCTTTATACAGAACTTCGGCTTTGCTGACTGCAAATTCATAACCTTCACGGCGCATATTTTCAATTAATACGGACAGGTGCAGCTCTCCTCGGCCGGACACCTTAAAACAGTCAGGAGAATCCGTATCTTCCACTCGCAGGCTGACATCTGTATTCAGCTCACGTTTCAGACGTTCACCCAGATGGCGGGAAGTAACATATTTTCCTTCCTGACCTGCCAGAGGACTGTCATTTACCATAAAATGCATAGCAATCGTAGGCTCAGATATTTTCTGGAAAGGAATCGGTTCCGGATTTTCAAGATCACACAGAGTATCTCCGATATGAATGTCCGTGATACCGGAAATAGCTACGATGGAACCAATATTTGCTTCCTGCACTTCCACTTTATTCAGACCGTCAAACTCATAAAGTTTGCTGATTTTTACTTTCTTTTTCTTATCCGGATCATGGTGATTCATTAGCATCACTTCCTGATTGACAGCAATTTTACCGTTATCTACTTTCCCTACACCGATACGTCCCACGTATTCATTGTAATCAATGGTACTGATCAATACCTGTGTACCTGCCTCAGGATCCCCTTCCGGTGCAGGAATATATTTCAAAATAGTTTCAAACAGCGGTTCCATATTCTCCGGAGTATCATTCAGATCCAGAACTGCATGACCTGCTTTTGCAGAAGCATACAGGAATGGACAATCCAGCTGCTCATCAGACGCATCAAGATCCATAAGCAGCTCCAGAACTTCATCGATTACTTCATCCGGGCGGGCTTCCGGACGGTCAATTTTATTGATACATACGATTACATGCAAATCCAGTTCGAGAGCTTTTTTAAGAACGAACTTTGTCTGAGGCATAGCCCCTTCAAAAGCATCTACCACCAGAATAACACCATTTACCATTTTCAGGACACGCTCAACCTCGCCTCCGAAATCTGCATGACCTGGTGTATCGATAATATTGATTTTTGTATTTTTATAATAAACGGCTGTATTTTTGGAAAGAATAGTGATACCTCGTTCCCGTTCAATATCGTTGGAGTCCATGACACGTTCCTGAACTTCCTGATTGGCACGAAATACACCGCTTTGGCGCAGCAGCTGATCCACCAGAGTGGTTTTTCCATGGTCTACGTGTGCGATGATCGCCACATTTCGGATATCTTCTCTTTTCATCTTCATAAAATAAGTTCCTTTCTCACAGCCCCGCAAGTACCGTAAAACGGGGATTCGACAATTTATCAACGTTTTTTAACGATACAAGTCTATCACATTTTTTTCAGATTACAAGGGAATTGAAAAAAATTTTTGGTTTTGAAGAAAAAAACGCAACATCAATACAGTATTTTAAACAGCCGAGCCGCTGCTTTCTGCGGCATGTGAACGGTCAGCACACCATTTTCATATCTGTACTCACAATTCTCCTGTTTCGGATAAATCACCTGTACGTTTTTGATTTCCCCGTCAAGCTCCAGTGGAATAACTGCCGTATCTGTCTTCGGTGTAAACACAGACAAATATGCTGTCTCACCGCACTGTACACCATATGCCATCGCTTCATCTTTTACACCGCAAAAACCAAGGGGGAAAAATGGAACACCTGTTTTTAAATCATTACGAAGCTCTTTGTAAAGAGCAATCCCCTCCCGCATCAGTTCCATACTGTTGTCACTCAGTTTCCACACCATACCGCTTATATACGGACGCAGAAGGATACCATTTACCATATTATAGATCACATGCTCTTCTTCGTCCTCATAGGGATATACCCACATACCGGCCTGTTCCGGTGTTACGGCACTGGCTACATTTGCAGCAATATAGGAATTATATATATAGTCTGTCTGATCGCTGGTGGATTGCAGACTCAGAAGCTTCAGCATTCCATAGTCCATACGCTGTCCGCCTGAACCACAGTTCTCAATCACAAGCTGTGGATGTTTAGCAAAAATTTCCTCATACCAGCGATAGAGACATTGATAATGTTCCAATATGGCATCCGCACAGCTATCAGAATACAGATCACTTCCATATCCCATCGTTACATTATAATCCACTTTAAAATATCCCACTCCATAATCTTCAATCAATCGATCCACCACACTCATACAGTACTTGCGTACTTCCGGATTGCGGAAATCAAGAAGATATCGTTTATTGTCAATATGGCGTTTTCCATGGCGGCAAATAAACCAGTCATCGGGAAGTTTTTTTGCCAGTTCACAGGCAATCCCCATAACCTCAATCTCCAGCCACAGTCCCATAATCATCCCTTTACTTCTGGCATACTCACAGACGGAACGCAATCCATGAGGAAATCTTTCCGGGCTTTCCACCCATTCTCCTACTCTGTCCCACCAGTATCCCTTATCGTACCAGCCGGCATCCAGACAGTAGTACTCACATCCCAATTCTGCGGCTTTGTCAATAATCATCCGCTCTTTCTCCTCTGTGGGATCCCCCATAAGGCAATTCATATAATCATTGAACACCACGTTCAGTTTCTCGTCATCTTCATTTGGTCTGCGTATAGCTCTTCGATAGCGGGTGAGAGCTGCTGCAGCTTCACTGATTCCGCCCGACACGGTTCCAAATGCCACCGGCACGGTAACAAAGGTATCTCCCGGCTTCAGATTTTTCCACCATCCATGTTCAGCCTCCGTCGGACCACTGAGAGCCAGATATAATCCCGATCCCGGTTCCGAACCGTATTCCACATGCCATTGACCGGAATTTTCTATTTCAAAGCAATAAGTTTCATTCGTTTCTCTGTCATGGGCAAAACCCATAGGAAGATACTCACAGGACGACCAGGAGCCTCTTCCTCCATAATAATAACGATTAATTCCAAATCCAGGTGTATTGAATCCATTCACAGGCATTCCCGCCAGATTCAAATCACGGATGTCATCTTTTTTCCAGCTGGCTTCGCAGCACCAGCTATTATACGGAGTATAAATATCTGTCTTCTCAAAATAAGGAAGTTCCCCATTGCCGGAAACTCTACGATATACAAAGGAAGAAACATATTCCAGACCAATCTCTTCCTGACTTTGGTTCTTCAGTTCCGTCCATACCTGCACAACAGGAATCCCCTTAAAAAACTTCATATGATATACCGCTTCCATATCATAGTCGGTTCTTAGAACTATAACCAGTTCTTTCGTCTTGTCCTTCTCCTCCATCTGATGAGTTACATACCTGAAATCCAAAGAAGCACTGCTGAAATTATGCTTATATCCATGCATATTATCTGTGCTTTTCCCTGTGATCTGCACCTCCAGTAAAGGATGATACACATCCTCCTTTAGAGACAACTTTTCTTCCCCATCTCCGGCGATTTTCACCGGTGAGAAATCAGTAAGCTCCACAACTCCGTTGTCTCTAACATCAAATTCTACATTCAACCCATTTTCCCGTACACTAACTTTGCTCCTCATGTTTTATTCTCCTTGTGTCAAGTTCATGTTTTATGGTTCCGCCAGTCAGTCATAGGCATTATGCCACTACTGATTTTATGTTACTTGTATTATACGCCATGATTTCATACTCACGCTATGCTCATTTAATATAAATTCATCAGAAAATCAATCGCTGTCATGGAGCTAAATGAATCGACCAAATAGAGTCTTTACCCACGCAAAAATCACCAGCAGTATTCCTGCCATACTGAGACAGATCCCTGCTTTTTTCCCAGGCGCAGTATAGGAAATCACAATTTCATGTTCCCCTGCTTTCATTTTTGTGCCGAGAAATGCTGTATTTACTTTACATGTATCCACTTTTTTACCATCAATCTCTACCACAAAATTTCTGTCATAAGGGATACTGGTTATCAGATAACCATCCCTGCCTGTTTTTACTTTTCCACTTATCTTGTCTCCATTGATACCCTGCTCCTCTGTATTTACCGTCTGTTGATAGAGATCTGAACGTTTTTGTTGATTAAGATTGCCTGTAAATACCTTGATATTATCAATTCTGTATTTTCCGGGTCCCAACTTCACTTGAATTTTTTCTTCCTCCCCTATTGTCACCATATAAGTAAAATTTGTATTCTGATTCGCATACTCATGATTTTCGGCCGAAAGCCGATTGGTCTGTCCATTAATTCGTACATACATGTCACTGTTTGGATTTTCATTCTCCACGTCAAAGGAAACAGCCAGCAAATTATTACTCTCCATCGTGTCCGGCAAAGCTACATTTACACAGGTCTCTTTTTTCACTTCGATATCATATCCTTCTGCATTTTGTAAGATCTGAATATCATTTTCATCCATCAATGGAAGGCTAAAGTCACATTCCAACATACGCACCTGATGCTGTTCTGTCCTCTGATTCGTACTCGGTTCTGATCGAGGCACCTCATTACTGTCCGGCACTACTGCTTTCTGTAAGAGAATCGTCTGATTTTCCGGAAACTTCAGTTCTACATATTCTTTTTCCCCCACCACCTGATCTGTCACATACCAGACCGGTGCCACAGCGGGATTCTCATAAAGATTAAAATCCTCCCCTTTTTCAAGCAGATGATACCCGGCAGGTGCTTGTCTGGCCGCAAGATATTTCACCCCCATAAACTGCAAAAATATAGGATTATCCGTGGCCGACTGCATCATATGATTTCGGAAAGATTCATTCAGCTGAAATGTATTCTTCCGAAACTCCTGATAGCAGGCATTATAGGATGATGAATATATCGAAGTAATATCCTGTCGGATATCCATGATACGATTCAGATTGTTCTTATTTTCTGTTCCATTACCCACCACATCCATCCGGTAGAGAGAATCATCTTTATCCAAAACATTCTTTATCGCACCACACAATTCGGAATCCTGAACTTGCGCATATTCCTCGTCTGAAAGCATTTTCCCCTGCTGCCAGTTCATGCCCCATCCATAGAAAAATAAAATCATACAGGAAACCAATAACTGCCGCGGATATCCGAAATGTTTCCTATACGATAACAGCAGCATCAGACAGGCATCCAACACAATCCACATCCGATATTTGTCAAAAATTCCCTGATTCTTTTCCACACATAACAATAAAATAGTTAGGACATACGGCATAAGATATCGGATCCATCTGTGCACATTTTGAAAAGAATGCTCCGGAGGAAGACATTGAGAGTTGTACCTGGCAATCTCCAGGCAAACCAGCGGCAAAAAGGGAATAAATACTTTACTTTTATCATAAAGTCCTCCATTCAACAAATATCCGAATACAGGTACATAAAGAATAATCAATAGACAGACCGAATTCCAACGTTCCCTTCCATTTTTACTGCAGACTACTCTCCCAATCAGACAGATCAGAGCAAAAGAAGTCAACCCAATTCCATACGCACTATACAGCACTCTTTCCGATTGTAATGTCAGCAGCTGCATATTTATTTCTTTCTGTACCGTTTCCTGTCTCCCTGACATGATTGCACAAAAAGAAGGTACCAGCAAAACTCCGGAAACAGAAACTGCAATTATAAGATTTCCCACATAACCGCCTGTTTTCTTTATAAATTCTTTCAACCATCCTCTGTCTTTTCGCATACAAAGCCTGTCCGGGCATAAATACTCCCCAAATGCATAAATGCACAGGGTCAGCATTCCGCCGATGCTGAAGTAATAGCTGGTAAAAATCATGCCGCAGGTGCCCACTATCAATAATCCTGCTCTTTTCTGTCCAAAATATCGGTCAGTCCCCAAAAGTCCCATACATAAAAACGGCATATAATTCACAAACATCAGCTGATTATACGAATGATAAATCATAGGCGCCGCCAGAGCGAACATACAGGACACTAATACCCGAATCGCAGGCGGAAACTGTTTTTTATCCGTCCAGATATAGAACAATACCACAGAACTTCCATAACACAAGACGCTGCTTACCATAATATAGATATCCATTTTGATAAAGGGCAGCAGATAAGAAAATAAGATTACCGGATTAAAAAGCCCATAATATGAAAAATTATAAATATTCTGACCCCCACCCAGATTCCATGCCATATCAGGAAATAAGTTTCCCGTCTCATAAAAACGTTGGCGAAAGTAGTCCGGCAGCACTGAATGTTGGCTGATCCAATCCACTCTGGAACCGAAGATCCCATATTCTCCTACAAAGAGCCAGCACAACAGAATGCTTCCCCCAAACAGAATCCAGACATTTTTATCTTTCCGTATTTTCTTCATTTTTCATTCTCCTGACTGGATTCTTTCAATATGTAGATTGGTCTGTGCTTCGTCTCAAGATAGGTTTTCGATAGATACTGCCCCACAATTCCCGTACACAAAAGCTGGACTCCGCTGACCAGAAAGATGATACATACAGGGAAAAACCATCCTTCCATCTTTCCTCCTCCCGTCAGTATATTTCCGATATCAAACAACAGCATCCCAAAAGCAATCAGGCAGAATACTGCGCCTGCGATTGAGGCCAGAGATAAGGGTGCTACGGAAAACCCGGTAATCCCTTCCAGTGAATAGAAAAATAGTTTTTTCAGTGACCATTTCGTCTCTCCCGCACAACGGTTTCTATTTTCAAATTCCAGCCATTTTGTCCGAAAACCCACCCACTGAAAAATACCTTTTGAGAACCGGTTATATTCACTCATGGAGAGCACAGCATCCACCATTTTTCGTTTCATCATTCTGTAATCTCTGGCACCCTCCACAATCGTTGTCTGCGATATTTTATTCATTATCTTATAAAAGCCTTCCGAAAGAAAGGAGCGGAATCCCGATTCTCCTTTTCGGTCTACTCTTCTGGTCGCCACACAGTCCCATTCTTCCTGCAAAAGCAGGTGATACATCTGGGGAAGCAGGGATGGCGGATCCTGCAGATCTACATCCATCACAGCCACATAGTCTCCGGATGCCCGGGAAAGGCCGGCATAGATCGCTGCTTCTTTTCCAAAATTTCTGGAAAAGGACAGATAACCGCACCGTGGATCTTTTCTCGCAAGTTCCCGCAGTTCTTTCAACGTATCATCTTCTGAACCATCATCCACAAATAACAGTTCAAATTCCGTACCTTTCATAATCTCCATGACCTTTACAATCTCCCCATAATAAACAGGTATCGCATCCTGTTCATTTAGACACGGAATAATGATTGATATTTTATCCATACTCCTCACCTCAATTCTACTGATTCCGGGACACTGCGGATGGAAAGCTCACCGCCACCTTGAATAAATCTCCGTCAATCGAAACTCTCAGTTTTCCTCCCATATTTCTTACAAAACTGGATGCAATAGCCAGACCCAGTCCATGTCCCTCCGTGGTACGGGATTTGTCCCCCCTGACAAATCGTTCCGTAATTTCATCCGGCGAAAAATCCATTTCATAAGAAGCAATATTTTTTATCTGCAGTTCCACCTGCCCGCCCTTTTTCTCTGTATCCACATAAATTCTTGTGCCAACCAACGAGTACTTCAGCGCATTTTCCAGAAGATTTTGAACCACCCGATACATTTTTCCGTTATCCCCGGTAAATAAAAGCGAATCCTGCGAAAAGCGGGTACGGATTTCCATACCGCTTTCCCGAATGGCATCCTCCATATCCCCCAGGGTCTGCTCCAGCAGCTTTCTCATATCCAGTGTTTCCATCACAAGCTGCTCCGCTCCGCTGGTAGCCTTGGACAGATCAAACAAATCCTGAATCATATTTTTCAGTTGTTCCTGTTTTATGGAGATTACCTCCACATAATCTCTCGCTTCATTACTCAATTCTTCTTTTTTCAGAAGATCCGTATAACCCACCATGGATGTCAGAGGCGTCTTCAGATCATGAGATACGTTTGTAATCAGATCTATTTTCAACCGCTCTGCCTGTACCTGTTTTTCCACACTTTTCCGCATGGCAGCATCTATATTTTTCAGTTGCCCGGAAGCCGGATATAAAGGCGATTTTTCCGAAATACCGATTTCTTCCGGCAGTTCCTCTCCTTCCGACATGATCGCAATCTGCCGGAGCAGACATCCGATTTCTCTTGTTATTTTATCTGACAGCCAGTTTTTCAGACAGATCAACAGTACAACAAAAGCTAAAAGTGCCTGAACCGCACCAAACATATAACCATCAGCCATCGCCGGCAGGATCATCAATACATTTACCGCCGTAAGAATGCCGATCAGGATCATCGGTATTTTTCTTTTCGTCTGTATCTGAATCTCCAAAGGTGTTCTTGTTTGGTACTTCCTGACCTCGTTCCATAAAAGGGAAGTTTCCGGCATAATTCCCAGTCGTTTCTGGCGGACAAGCAAAAGCATACTTCCGAAAAAACAGGTAAGAAACAGAATAAGCAGCAATGTGATCCGGATCAATTCCCCTATACCATCCACAACGATACTGGAAAACATAAAATTCCCCAGCAGATACACATCCTGTGAGGTGAGGATATCCCCCCACATACTCCCTCCAAACAGCAGGAGTACAATAAGAAGTTCTGTTTTGATGCGATCCAGCCTGCATACCGTCAAATTCTTGAAAGGTTTATAATTTTTCTGATACCGGACCGTCATCCTTATGGCTTCCTCACCAATAATCAAAGAAAATAACATCAGAACAACGGACGAAATTCTGTAAAACTGCATACCGCGATCTGACCAGTAATAACCTAATTTTAAATAATTTTGAAAAATAACCGCAAACGTGACTGCAAGAAATACCGCCATCCAAAGAACCGTCAGTAAAATTTCCATCTGTCTTTTATTCAAACTTTTCAATTTTGTATCCAATTCCCCACACCACCTTTAAATATTTGGGATTTTTCGGAGTAATCTCAATTTTCTCCCGAATTCTCCGAATATGTACCATCACCGTATTCTCCACACCGTACGCCTCTTCCTGCCACACCCGTGTATAGATTTCCTCTGCGGAAAACACATATCCCGGATGGCTCATCAACAGTTCCATAATCTTATATTCCGTGGCTGTAAGCCTCACCGGCTCACCATCCACTGTCAGCGCTTTTGTATTCTTGTTAAGAACCAACCCTCCATTTTTCAGCACATCATTTCCACCGGAAATCGCTGCTCCCAGAGAAAAATACCGGCGAAGCTGTGATTTTACCCTCGCCATCAGTTCTGCTGTGTTGTACGGTTTCGTCACATAATCGTCCGCACCCATAGAAAGCCCCAGAACCTTATCACTCTCCTCCGTCTTTGCGGAAAGCATAATCACAGGAATATTATTTTTCTCCCGAATCTTCATCAGAGCAGACAGTCCATTTAACCTGGGCATCATCACATCCAGAAGAATCAGGTGAATCTGCTCACTCATCAGAATATCCAGTGCCTCCATCCCATGATATGCCTTATACACCCGGTATCCCTCCAGTTCCAGAAGTCTGGCAAGGGACCGCACGATTTCTCTGTCATCATCAACCACCAGAATATTGTAAGTCTCCATTTTTATAAACCTTTCTCTTTCCTTTTTCTTTCTACCAGTCTATCAGAGAAAGCCAATATTTTTTTAATAGAAATCTGTCATTTTTCTTAAAATTTGACCACGCGGGGAGCCGGACAGGGGACAGACCCAATGTCGTTTAGTTAAGGATTTTGTCCCGTTGCTTAG
>JBJFCH010000095.1:0-5800 GCA_051888835.1 Oliverpabstia sp.
TTCTTCTGTATATTTCCGTTCCATATCGTGTCTTTTTTTCCTGTTTTCTACCGTATCGAAGATGATTGAAAAATCATAATCTTCAGGATATAATTCCGAAGCAGCCACCTGCAGCCGGACTCTTTTGTGGTTGATCCAGATTTTTTTATCCGGCATCTGTACTCTCAATACCCCTTTTTCATTCATCGTCTCACATACAATCCCAATTTTTTTATCCGGAAATACCATCACGCTGTCTCCCCGTGTGAATTTGTCCTGAAGTTTGATGTCTTTTTTATTTTTTACTGACTTTCTAATTTTGCTGCTTCGATGATGCTCCAGATTATTTTTCTCATTCTGAAACTGATAACGACTGACAGCCGATTCTCCGTAGGCATAACGTACCGCTGTCTGCAGCATTTCTTTTGGCATACCCAGTCGATCAGCAATATAAAATGCGCAGCTTTCACCTGCTTCTCCTATAATCATCTGATACGTCGGCTGAAGGGTTTTCTGATCAAATGTCATTCTTGCATTTACAATACTCTCTGTGTGTTTTGCATATTCTTTTACTTCAGGATAATGAGTAGTTACAAGAAACAAACATCCCGTCCTTTTCAATTCTTCCAAAATTGCAATAGCAATCCCCATTCCCTCTGCCGGATCTGTACCGGAACCCAGTTCATCCATGATTACAAAACTGTCTCGATCTGCATTTTGTAATACTTCCAGTACATTTTTTATATGTGAGGAAAATGTTGATAAATTTTCCGCCAGGTTCTGACCGTCTCCGATATCACAGAGATAAGAACTGTTCATACAGATATCTGCATTTTCACAGGTTACATGCAGTCCACACTGAGCCATCATGCAATTCAACATAACTGTTTTAATCGCTACTGTTTTTCCTCCTGTATTGGGACCGGTGATCACAATTCCACTTACACCTGTTCCGATAGAAAACTGCAGGGGTACATTGATTGCTCTATCCATCAGGGGATGCCTGGCATTTTTCAAAATGATTTTTCTCTCCAGATTAATGGACGGCTCCACTCCATCCAGATCCATGCTCAGTTTTCCTTTGGAAAAGATGAAATCCAGCTTTTCAATCAGGTTAATATTATTACGCAGCACCTCTGATCTGTCTGCTGTCATTGCCGTCAGCGTATATAAAATCCGATAAACTTCATTTTCCTCACTGATTTTAAGCAGCTGAATCTCCTCATAATATCTGGAAATACTTGTCGGTTCCATAAACAGGGTGTTTCCAGTTGCTGACTTGTCAATTACGCTTCCGTTGATTTTCAGCCTATATTCTTTTTTTACAGGCAGACATAATCTGCCATTCCGAAGGGTACAGTAGTTATCTGCCATATATTCTTTGTGAGAGCGCAGGATCTGTTCCGCTTTTTGCTTCATCTGCTCTTCACATTTTACAATCTGATTACGGATCTGGAAAAGCTCTTTCGATGCATAGTCATCCACCTCTCCTCCCCGTATCTGGCGGCTGATCTCCTCTCTCAGCTCTTCTGCTGTATCCAGATTTTCATCATAATAAGCAATTGCATTTTCATATATTTTTCCACGATTCAGGTAATCCCGAAGTCTCCTGACTGCTGCCAGCATCTTCTCCACCCGTTCCAACTGAAAAGGCGTAAGACAATCTCCTTTTTCGGCAGCCAGCAGAATTTCTTTTATCTCTTCCACATTCGGCAGCGGAGGCATCCCAAGCTTTTCCAGCATAGTTCTGCTGTCTGTGGTATCCTTCAGCTGTTTTCTTAATTCTCTTTCCGACAGGTAAAATGATATTTTATCAATCTGTTCTTTTGCTTTGTCTGTTACACAGAGATTTTTCCATAGTTCTTTGATTTTGTCGAATTCGATCTGTTTTTCTATATTCATGATATTTCCTTTCTTCACAAACGAAAAATCTTATATTTTACATGACTTTTCCAATGATACAAAAAAAGCACAGCCACACAGCCATGCTTATATCCAAATAGTAAGCAAATGTAAATGTAGGCGAAAATTCGGCAGCCAAACGCTATCCCCATATGGGCATACTTATAGCGCAATCAAACTGCACCTGCAATATTTATTTTGCAATTTTCTCCGTAACACTCACAATTAACATCCAAATTCTCCAAAATCTTTTTTCTTTATTCTAACTATCGGTATCCCTTTTGTCAACACTTAATTCCCGCTGCTCTCATATCGTGCAAGCCCTCGTTGAAGAGCATAAGACGCTGCAGCCAGCATGATCACGCATATTAGAGGTGTGATGTACACACCTGGCCACATTCCCTGTTTTTCCAGCAGATATCCTACCGGATAATAACTGACAAACGCATAGGGAATCGCATAAGTGAAAATTCCTCTCAGCAATAATGGATAAATATTTAGCGGATATTTTGCCATCTCCCCCACAGATATTATGAAAAAATTCAGACTGTTTTTATTTCCTCCCAACCAGAACGACATACAGCTTGCAATCCAGATCATGCCGGTTCTGATAATACATGCTTCTAAGAGAAATATAAACAATACTATTATTTTTCCCGGAGTCCATTGAACAGAGCAATGTGTGCATCCCAGTAAAAATATCGCCGCTGCGATTACCATTTTATTCAACCCGTCAAAATCAATCCGTGCTGTGAGAAGCTGCAGTCCCATTGGCACAGGTCTGACAAGGAATCTATCCAGTTCTGCCATATTGATCATCTCTGCTATTTTCCAGGTGCCCTGAAAAAAGAAATTGATACACCCCTCAGAAAATAATAGAAAACTGTAGAGGAAAAGAACTTCCCACATGTTCCATCCTGCCACTTGTGGAATATTACTATAGATAATGCCGATTACAGCCAAACTACAGAACTGTGAAAAAGTTGTAAAACATATCATCATTAAAAAATCCGCACGATACTGCATCAGGGATTTCATATTCTGCAGCTGTATTTTCCAATACAGATAAAGATATTTTTTCCATTTCTTTGTCATACCTTACCCTCCATACAGAGAAATAACAGAAGATGCTTTTTTCCATATAAAATTCCCTACAATCCCCAGAAGCAGAGTCCAGATTATCTGCAGAATAATTTTCTGCATGGATTCTGACAAACTGAAAGTACCGATAAAAATACTGCATGGAATATAAACAATTCCCTGAAAGGGAAGATATTTTACTGCTTTTTGGAAAATCTCCGGAAACATGGCTAAAGGTATGATCGCACCTGAGAAGAAATTTGTCAGCACCTCTCTTGCTTTTGACACACCATAAGCATTGTCTGTATAAAAACATAGCATAGAAAAAATATATTGTATTCCAAACTTTATAACTTGTCCCAGCATAAATGAAATCAAGAATAATATTATTTTGTTTATCGACAAATCCTGCAGACCATTTGCACCTAAGTATAAAATACCAATAAACACGAAAGTGATACCGAATTCTGTCACTGCGTTTCCAAGCATTCTGAAAAACTGCATTTCCCTGTAAGATACTGGTTTTAATAAATCCAGGATTATATCTCCTTTTATAATTCTTTTTGCTGTCTGCATTTCAAATCCGAAGGTGAATGTACTGTTACATAAATAAGCAACAAATACATATCTTCTCATCATTTCCCATGTATATCCTGCGACTGTATTCTGATATATAAAAATGCTTTTCCATACATAATACAAAACGGCAGTCTGAATAAAATTAGCAAGCATGCCTGTAATCAGATTATTGCGATACGCACATCCTTCCAGAAAACCACACCTGATATATGCCCCGTATTTTTTCATCCGCATTTCCTCCTGTTAAACAGTTGAATCACGATTTCTTCCAATGTCATGCCTTTCGGATATTGATCAAAAATTTTCTCCATACTGTCATCAAACAATATTTCACCTTTTTCCAATATAATCAACCTTTTACAGAGTGATTCCAGATCATTCAAATCATGGCTTGTCAGTATAATAGTTGTATGCTTTTCCTGATTTATATGCTTCAGGAATTGATAAATACTTTGCTTAACCGCAACATCCAGACCTATCGTCGGCTCGTCCAGAAAAAGAATCGGAGGCTCATGCAATAAAGCTGCTGCCATATCTGCTCGTACTCTTTGCCCCAAAGAAAGCTTTCTGGCGGGCTGATGAAGGAATTCGTCAAGTCCCAGGATTTCCTTGAACTGACCCATATTTTTCTCATACGTTTCATCCGGTATCTCATAAATGCTTTTCAGCAGCCGAAAGGTCTCTATAACCGGGATATCCCACCATAATTGTGTCTTCTGCCCAAATACAACGCCTATCTGCCGTGCATTTTCCATCCGGTTCTGAAAAGGATCCCTGCCTCTGATATACACAGTACCGCCTGAGGGCTTCATAATTCCTGTCAGCATTTTTATCGTTGTAGATTTTCCTGCACCGTTTGCCCCGAGAAATGCCACACTTTCACCTTCCTCAATTGAAAATGAGATTCCATTCACAGCTTTCTTTATTGTATATGTGGGATGAATGAAGGACTTCAGATTTCCCATGAAACCTTCCTCCTTTTCTGCAGTTTTATATACTTTTTTTAGATTTTTTATTTCAATCTGTGCCATACTGCCATCTCCCTCTGCTTGTTTTGCTATAAAATACTATAGCAAAACCATTTTATAAATAACATATGTTTTCCTAATATGTTTTTATCAAAATCTAAGAAGTGTTTTTCAGCATGTCGATTATTTTTTTATTACGTGGTAGACTGTATATACAGGAGGGAGGCACTCATAAAATGATAGGAAATCGTGATTTAATCATTCACAGAACACTTGACATTCCATTGTCCATACAATTTAATCACTGCGGAATACAGGAATGTATTCCAGGATATCACTATGGTTTCACCATGCGCCCTTATCATCTGATTCATTTTGTATTAGAGGGCAGCGGTACATTTCAGATCAATGATACTACTTACGACATCCACGCCGGACAGGCTTTTTATATTCCAGCTGGTTCCTCCGGATACTATCATTCCTCTGTGGAAAATCCATGGAAATATTCCTGGATCGGTTTTTTTGCAGATTCCCGGAATCCTTTTATAAAAACACTTTTTCAGGATTCCTTTGTCATCGACATCAAAACTCCATTAAACGAGCTGGAACAGCTTTTACTCTCTGCCATCGCAGTTACAGATCAACGGGCAGACAGTATTTCCAGCTACCGAAAGGTTGATTTTCCAGGAGAGCAATTTGTTCCGATTACCACTGAGATGCAGTGTCTGGAAGCTAACAGCAAGATGCTTCATTTATTTTCTGTACTTCTAAAAAATAACAACCAAACGCTTCCTTCTTCCTGTAAGGAACAGAATTATGCATCCGAAGCAAAAGCTTATATTGATGCCTACTACTGTGAACCTCTGCTTATTCAGGATGTTGCAAATGCTCTGCATATTCATCCAAATTATCTTTCATCCTGTTTTAAAAAAGTCTATCATCAGACGCCAAAAGCGTATTTGAATTCTATGCGTATGGAACGGGCCTGTATGCTGCTTTTACAGACAGATTACCCTGTGTCTGTCATTGCTTCTGCAGTTGGATTTTCAAATGCTTTTCAATTCTCCGGAATGTTTAAAAAGTATTTTCATGTGTCTCCTGCAAATTTTCGTAAAAGCAAGCAGACATAAAACGGGATATGCCTTTTCTGCGACATATCCCGTGTATTTGTAAGAAAATCATAAAGCAACAAATATTTGATCCTAAAATCTGTTACAGCAATCTTATCCCAATAACTCCATTTCATCATTCATTTTGACAAATCCATACTTTTCATATAATGGTTTTCCCAT
>JBJFCH010000095.1:5900-15556 GCA_051888835.1 Oliverpabstia sp.
CCATTTCATCATTCATTTTGACAAATCCATACTTTTCATATAATGGTTTTCCCATTCATAATATACGCTTTTTTTCCTGTTGAATTATGAAATGTAGGCATTACCTGGAACAAACTAACACCACCCGTCCCGACAACCTCATCATTATCAAACACTAAATAAGCAATATGCGTTTCTTCATCCAGTGCCTTTTTATAATAATCATAAGATTGTTTTTTCACTTCCGACATATCAACTTCATCTGATAATTTATTAGCCGCTCTTAGTACGATAATTCTCGTCTCTGTTAATAGCTCCAAATCATCAACTGTAGCTCTTCTATATACTAATTCCATAATAACAAATATCCGTTCCTGTACACTGCCTCTCAGACTTTACTCATCTTTCAGGCTTCCAAATATTTTTTCAGTTCCTCTTCTTTCATATTCAGGCGCTTCGCCGCCTCTTCAATTGGCAATAAACCATCTTTTACCAATTCTATATAGCTTTTAAGCCGTCCTTCCTGTATCCCACGCTGCAGAATTGTTTTTGCTTCATATTCAAGAATCTTTCCACCCATTATGGACGTCACTTCCTTCCTGACTTTTGCGTACTTCAACGCTATCTGTTCCATGACTTTATTTGACATATCCACTAACGTACATTTTATGTACTCACTGATTTCTCCATCTTTACATAGATTTTCTAATCGATTTCTGATCTGTACATATTCCATTTTCATCTCAGTTAGCTTTTCATTGTCTCTCTCATATTCAGGAAACCGACTTTCATACGAAAAAATATAAAACGGAATCAGTAACAGCAGTTTCTTGTCAAACAGCTCTTCAATCGTATACTTTTGTGTCTTTAGCACCGGTATCTCGTATGTGATCATTCCTCCCGGTGTTATTATCTCTACTGTCATTGCATCCGGTGTGGTTCTGGTATGACGGAGATATATCACTGCGGAGCCGGGAAATGTGACCGTCAATCGATTTTCCTCAATTTCTCCATGATCCAGTGCAATCTGCGAATCATACTCAAACATACGGATCACCATACTGTGATCTGCCGTGCTTTGACATTCTATGTGGTATGTTTTTCTTGTGCTCCCATAAATTTCTAAACATGAATCCGTTATTTTCTCTTTTGTATCTGTACCCTGTCGGTTCATAAAGTGTTCATTCGGCAAAAAACTAATCTCTTCCTCTCCGGTATAGTGTTCCCCGAAAACTTCATTTACTACAGGAATTATCAGTTCGGTACAATCATTCATCAAGGTGCGAAACACATCATCATAAGGTGTTCCGGTATTGATTTTTTCCATTGTCCCACTTCTTTCTCCTTCAGGAGTAAAAGGACTGATACTCAGCGTACAGGAAACGAATCTCTGTTATATCATCATCATATCAGATAAATAAATAATTTTCCAGTGATATAAATCATATCACTGAACATTTGATTGCCACATTGTAATCCTTTGTTAAATCCATTGTGGGTCTATGGAAAATAAATTACTGAAATACCCCTCTTTAATGATAAATATGAGCTAAATATATGATTTATCCAGTTAAAATTTATCTATTGCAAAAAAAGTCCCCTCCAGACCCACAAGTTTTAAATCTGTGGTACCTGGAGGGGGATTTATTTTATATATGCCCATATTAAAATTTTCTCTTTAACAATCTATCCCCTTGGGAAATGATTTCTTCCCAATGGGGCCACCGTTCCTCCAGCACTTCCTGAAACACCTGGTATTCATCCATCAGCCCCTGACCATGCAGTACCCGATAGGCCCCAGCATCGCTTCCCAATGCCAGTTTTACACCGAGTTCAAAAGCCCTCTGCAGATTCCGCTGCTGTCCTTCCCAGATTTTCTCAATCACATGCTCCGGGAATCTGCCATCTCCCAGCAGGTTCTTCACTGTTACGATCGTCGGCACCCAGATAGTTTCGCTGGAAGCCAATGCCTGCAGAGCGTCATCATCGCAGAAATTTCCATGTTCAATGCTGTCCACTCCGGCAAGGGCAGCAGCTCGCACTGCTTTGCTTCCGTTTGTATGAGCCATAACAGCAAATCCCTCTTCATGAGCGATATGAATCAATTCTCTGATTTCCTCATCCGGCAGAGAACTTTCTGTCAATCCTCCCCTGTCAAAGTCCATGATTCCGGATATCATGATTTTTACAAAATGACCACCCTGTTCTCTCAGTTCCTGAATCAGTTTACGGTAATCTTTCATATTTTCATATGCTTTCCCCACGATTCCGCCATAATGACCTTTTTTATGAATGGCAAATACCGGTGTCCGATAAGTAATCCCATATTCCGGTGCAATCTCCATCGTTCTCTTTGATGTCCCATAAATATCACCGCCGTCCCGCAGCCAGATAATGCCCCGTCTGCGGTATTCTTCCAGATTTTTACGGATCACTTCCTCATTAACACCATTTTTCTGGTCCCGCACTGCCTGAGGATAATCTACCCCATTCATAAAAATATGCATATGAGCTTCCCCATATGGAAATTGCACCTCAGATAACTTACACATTCTCTCAGCACCTTCTTATACAAAGAAAATCATTCTCGATTGTCATCGATCATATACAGCAATGCATTGCAGATACAGGCAGCAATATTACTTCCGCCTTTTCTTCCTCTTGCCACGATATATGGTATATCCGTCTCCATGATCAATTCCTTGGACTGAACCACATTTACAAATCCCACAGGCACACCGATGATCAATGCCGGATTGATTTTCCCTTCCTGAATCAGTTCATACAGACGAACCAGCGCGGTGGGTGCATTACCGATGGCAAAAATCATCGGTTTATTCATAGCTGCTGCCTTATCCATACTGGCTGTGGCACGGGTTGTTCCATTTTCTTTTGCAGTCTTTGCTACATCCTCATCTGACATAAAGCAGTAAACTTCACCGCCATATTTTGCCAGTGCTTTTTTGTTGATACCGGAACGACCCATCTGTGTGTCTGTTACAATGCAGGCACCGTTTTTGATGGCTTCGATTGCTTTCTCCACCACTCCTTCTGAAAAGCAAAGATTGTCTGCATAATCAAAGTCTGCACTGGTATGAATACAGCGCTTAATGATCAATTCTTTGTCTGCATCCAGTTTTCTGTCTCCCAGTTCTTCCGTGATAATCTCAAAACTTCTTCTCTCAATATCCCTTGGTCTCACATTTTCCAGTTCTATTTTCATAATTCTTCTCCTTTCACGGGTTTCAAAACTATAGTCATGCCAAGTCCCGGATGCCCTCTTCCAGTATTTCATAAATCCGTTTCATATCCAAATGTTCCCGAAGGGCTGCTGCCAGTATATCATACTGCGTTTCCTTGAATTCCTGGAAATCCACACCGGTTATCTCTTCGGTATTGATTCCTTTTTTTCTTCCCAAGGCTTTCACGATTGCTTTTGCAACTTCCTCTTTATCGAAAACCCCATGTACATAAGTTCCATACACATTTTTTCTGTATGCACCGTCCGTTTTTTTCTCACGGGTAGCCGCATGATCACTGATATTTGTGAGAGAATGCGCATCGTCTTTCAATCGACTGACACCCATATGAATCTCGTATCCTTCCAGAACTGCACCGGAAAGTTCTGCAAGATCTCCTTCAACTGTTTCAAAGCATCCACTCACTCTTGTTCTTGTTTTTCCTGACTCAAACACCGTATCCATAGGCAGAAGCCCCATTCCTTTCATAGAACCACCTGCTTCCACACCGTCGGGATCTGATAGGGTCTCGCCCAGCATCTGATATCCACCACAAACACCAAAAATAACTTTACCTCTGGCTGCCTGTTTCAGGATCGCTGCTTCCATACCACTTTCCCGCATCCACTGCAGATCTTCCATGGTATTTTTCGTTCCCGGAAGTATGATCATATCCGGATCTTTCAGTTCATGTACATGCTTTACATATCTCAGAGAAACTCCCGGCATACTCTCAAAAGGATTAAAATCTGTAAAATTTGAAATTCTCGGTACACGGATAACCGCGATATCGATCACTCCTATTTCCCGCCTGTTATCAAACCGTTCCGTGAGACTGTCTTCATCTTCCACTTCAATATCCAGATACGGAGCAACACCAACTACCGGTATCCCACTTTTTTCTTCCAGCATCTCAACTCCCGGATCCAGGATCGATTTATCTCCTCGAAACTTATTGATGATCAGTCCTTTTACCATGGATTTTTCATCCTCTTCCAGAAGCATCACCGTACCGATCAGCTGAGCAAACACACCACCTCTGTCGATATCTCCCACAAGAAGTACCGGTGCTTTGGCCATCTTTGCCATCCCCATATTAACAATATCTTCCTGCTTCAGATTAATCTCAGCCGGACTTCCCGCTCCTTCAATCACTATAATATCATTTTCTTCAGCAAGTTTATTATAAGCTTTCATAATATCCGGGATCAGTTTATGTTTGTATTGAAAATAGTCACGGGCATTCATATTTCCCAGAACTTCCCCGTTTACAATCACCTGACTTCCCACATCATTGGTAGGTTTTAGCAAAATGGGATTCATCAGAACAGAAGGTTTGATCCCGGCCGCTTCGGCCTGCATTACCTGTGCACGCCCCATCTCAAGACCTTCCTCTGTGATAAACGAATTCAATGCCATATTCTGTGATTTAAATGGCGCCACCCGGTAACCATCCTGCTTAAATATACGACATAAGCCTGCAGCCAGTAAACTCTTCCCTGCATTCGACATGGTGCCCTGAATCATAATTGCCTTTGCCATTGTCATTCCCTCACTTTCCGGATTGCATCCAATAATTTCTCATTTTCTTCATGTGTCCTCACAGCGATCCGATAATACCCTGCGCTCAGCCCCGGATAATTGCTGCAGTCCCGGATCATCACCTTTTCTTCTAAAAGCTTTTGATGCAGTTCCGGATCCGCTTTAAAGAATATATAATTTGCCTGAGAATCATAAACATAATATCCTGTTTTCTCAAGCTCCTGTATTAAATATCTTCTTTCTTTTTCTATGAGATCTATGGCCTTTTTTACATACTCTTTTTCTCTAAGTGCCGCAATCCCGGCTTCCTGAGCAGGAATCGACACATTCCATGGCTGTAGATGCTGCTCCATCTGATCAAGAAAAGCTTCCTCTGCGCAAATCCCATAACCGAGACGCAGTCCTGCCATCGCATAGATTTTAGTAAATGCTTTTAAAATAAAAAGTTTTCTTCCCGGCTCCAGATTTCCCTTTAATGTATGAGTTTTGGAGTTTTTAACAAAATCGAGAAAACACTCATCCACAACCAGCCAGATTTCTTTTTCCCGACATATTTCCACAATCTGATCAAGCAGTTTCCCGTCAATCAAAAGCCCTGTGGGATTGTTAGGATTACACAGAAAAAGGATATCCAGATCCTCGGTCAGATGATCAAGAATCTCCGTTCCCATGCGAAAACCATTCTCTTCTTTGAGTTTTTCATAAAGGATCTCACAACCCACACCTTTTAACGCCTGTTCATATTCTGCAAAGGTAGGCGCCGGTATCAGTGCTTTTTTGGGTTTTAGGGTCTGTGCCAGGACAAAGATAAGTTCTGCTGCACCATTTCCACAGATCAGCCACTTTTCCGGAACCTGTTCATATTCTGAAAGTGCCTTTTTCAGTCGTTCCTGATGTGCATCCGGATAATGTGCGACCTGCAGCATACTGTCCTGCGCCGCACGTATAACAGCTTCAGGAGTTCCCAGCGGATTTATATTTGCGGAAAAATCCATAACCTGCGGATAACGGTAGACATCGCCGCCATGAACATATTTTTTCATAATAATCTCCATTCCTTATAATACCACCAGACTGATCACTGCCCTTATGATACCAAACAGGATGACCGACAGTACTGCTGTAGTATACATAAGTTTATGGGATCTGGGAATGTCTTCTATTTCAATCTTTCTGATCGGATCACCGATATACGGTTTTTTATGTAATTTTCCAAAATACCAGGCATCTCCGGCAAGCTGTATTTCCAGTGCTCCAGCCATCACTGCTTCTGTATGAGCGGAATTGGGACTTGCATGTTTCGATCGATCCCTGCGATAAATCTTTGCAGCATTTTTTCCATTCAGACCTGCCAGACAGGCTGAAAATATCATAATCCATGCCGAAAGCCGTGCCGGAATATAATTTAACACATCATCCAGGCGGGCAGCAGCAGTTCCAAAGTACTGATATCTATCATTCTTATATCCCACCATAGAATCCATGGTATTAACTGCCTTATAAGCAAATCCCAGCACGGCACCACCGATCATCATATAAAAAAGCGGTGCGATAATCCCATCAGAAGTATTTTCAGCCACTGTCTCCACTGCAGCCTTGGTAACACCTTCTTCCGTCAGATTTTGCGTATCACGGCCTACAATCATAGAAACCGCATATCTGCTTTTTTCCAGATTTCCCTCTTTCAGCGCATCATAAACTTTTTTACTTTCATCTCTTAAAGATCGTGTAGCCAACAGCTGATAACACATAAAAGATTCCAGAGCAAATCCCAGCCAATTATTGTACTGATAAGCTGCCATAAGAATCAGACAGGGAATACCGGCGGAAAATGTCACGATCAATATCACCAGAATCGTTCCTCCTATTCTTTCTCCTGCCTTATTCTTTGGAAATATCTTTCGTAATCCTTTTTCCAATACAGAAATCCCGTTCCCGATCACACGAACCGGATGGTACAGCCATCGGGGATCCCCAAAAAGTAAATCAAGTAGAAAGCCGCAGACAACGGCCGGTAATGTCCATATCATTTTTCGTTTCCCGCCTTTTTCTCTTTTTCATCTGAAAATAGCAATGGTTGTACATCATGAATTTCTCTTCTGGATGAAGTCCAGAGTGAAGAAATAATCTCCATCTGATATCCTTCTCCATTTTTCACATGCCAGTCATAAAAACCTTTCTGTGGTACTGCATATTGCTCCAAAATGCTCATGATCGTCCCTCCATGCACCACAAAAGCTGCACTTTCTATCTTTTCTCTGAGACACCCTGCAATCGCTCTTTCAAAGCCCCGGCAGCATCTTTTTCGAAATTCCATCGGGTCTTCTCCTCCGGGAAAAGGTAACGTTCCATCACTGTCGATCCATGCCTGATACTCCGGATCGTCTTTCATTTCTTTCCAGTTTTTATTTTCAAAAGAGCCAAAATCACACTCCGCCATATCTTCCATAATACGCACCGGAAGATCCGGGTAGATAGCCGCAGCCGTCTGTCTGCATCTTAAAAGCGGACTTACAAACACAGCCTTTGCCTCCGGATAGGATCTTTGCTCCAGTTTTATTCGCTCGTTGTCAAGCAGGGGCTCATCCGTAATTCCTATATATCTCCCCTGACTGTTTCCCATGGTCTTTCCATGTCGAATCAAGTATACTTTCATCCCTTTATCCTCCGTCCGATTCCGCAGCAGACTCTGACAACCTCATCTGCTTTCTCAGCCAAAACCGTACATACTCTCCCGCATGCCTCTCTCCATGCTCTCTCTTCCGCTTCCATGGGTACAATTCCGTAACCCACTTCGTCCGTTACCACAATAATCTTTGGATTTTTCTCACACAATTCTTTACCGAGAGAAAGAATATCCTTTCCTTCTCTCAGCTGACGACGAATCAACACATGAAAATCGTGTACTGCCGCCGCACACAATACGTCCTCCCAGGAACAGGACTTGCCGTCTGCCCAAATATTTTCATTCAGATGATATTCACGGGATGCATATTCTTTTTTTCCCTGATATGCCCCTCCAATAATAAGTTTCATAACATAATTCCTCTTAAATTCCCGGAATCAGTACTGCAATCACAGCTGTACATGCCATCAATAATTCACACAACGATAAAAAACACCCCGCCAGATCCCCTGTTGTACCGCCAAAATATTTCATCGCATTTCGGTAATATCCCCAGAATACCAGAAATGCTGTTCCATAACAGATCAGCCCCAGTTTCCAGTCCAGTACCATCATAGCAGCGAAAATAAAAATCAGATAAACTACCATCACAGCGATTACCTGTTTGTCCCTTGCCCCTCTTGCCATGGCGGAAACGGAACCTGTCTTTTTGGCTT
Organism: Oliverpabstia sp.; assembly: GCA_051888835.1. Classification (GTDB taxonomy): domain Bacteria; phylum Bacillota; class Clostridia; order Lachnospirales; family Lachnospiraceae; genus Oliverpabstia. Next base: position 14,003 of record JBJFCH010000095.1, read on the forward strand.
TCGGAAAAACAATGATCGCCAGAGCACTGAGTGTACGGGAAAGGATAAAACTGAACCCAATGATAGGAAATACTCTTACGGTAGCCTGGGAGTACACACCAAAATAAAAGAGAAAATATACACAACAGGTTATGATTGCAAATGCACCTGCATGGGAATCCTTTAGAATTTCCAGTCGTCTTTCTCTTTCCTGCCAGGAACTCATGGCATCTGCCGTATCCAGCAAACCGTCCAGATGAATCCCGCCTGTAATCAGCCAGGGAATCAATACAAGGATCACTGCATAAAAAATCGGATTCAATCCGATTTTTAATCCAAAGGTTCCAAAGCCCCAGGTCACTGCTCCGATCACAGCACCGATCCATGGAAAGAAGCACATCGCATACGCCATATTTTCTTCTGTCCACTCACATTGAGGCATGGGTATCTTGGAATACATGGAAAATGCTATTAAAAAGCTGTTATATAATTTCTTCATCTGTTGTCTCCCATCACATTCCATTCTTGTTCGGCATTTTTATCGGAACAGGAATTCCATAGACTACTTCCGTCACCCGGTCCGCCATTCGCCCCATCTGCTGATTGATTTCTCCCAGATATGACAAATATCTCATGGTATCGGGATCATAGGTGATTCCGTCGGAAAATACCTCGTTTGTCACTACCACAAGGTTGCGAACCTTTTTTCTCAGATTCTCGATTCCGTCAAGAATCTGTTTTGGCGTATCTTCCCCTGCTCCCTTTTCCTGATACATCTCATTTGCAGTCAGATTGGACATACATTCCAGCAGAACATCCGCATCATTAGGCAATTCCAGACTTCGCAGTCCGGTGTAACATTCAATCGTCGAAAACTTTTTTTCTTTTCTCATTTCCCTGTGCCGTTGGATTCTTTTGTGACTTTCTTCGTCAAACGGATACATGGTTGCTATGTAGATCCTGTTATTTCCCTGAAAATCAAGAATACATTGCTCAGCATAAGCAGATTTTCCGCTGCCGCTGCCGCCTGTAATCAAATGAAACATCAATTGTCTCCTCTAAGTAAGTGGTACATAATTTTCCATATCATTATCAGCAAATGTACACATACCATAATACACTGCCAATGCCATATCGATCAATGGATACACCGCAACAGCACCGGTTCCTTCTCCCAGACACATATCACAGTCCAGAAAAACAGGGATTCCAATCGCATCCAGAATCATATTAGCCGCCGGTTCTTTTGACTTATGTGATGTAATTACATAATCTTTTACCATCGGGCACATACGGATTGCACAAAGTGCTGCCACACAAGAAATAAAACCATCTGCCAGCACCGGCAGATGCAAAGCGGCACCGCCAATAAACACTCCGGTAAGTCCGGCAATATCCAATCCGCCCACCTTTGCGATTACATCCACCACATCTTCCCTGTCCGGATGATGCAGATCTATGGCTTTTTTAATTGCTGAAATCTTTTTTTCAAGTCCTTCACTGGAAAGACCAGCTCCTCTTCCTGTCACCTTTTCCGGCTCTACATCGAGAAGAACAGAAGTGATTGCGCTGCTT
>JBJFCH010000096.1:0-15329 GCA_051888835.1 Oliverpabstia sp.
TGATCAATAGAGCACCATAACCGCATTCTGACCAGATTGCAACGATCAAAACAGACATCAGGGCTGTATCTGCACTTTTCAGCCAGTTCAGCGTAGGAAGACCTACAGCAGATAAAGCAAAATTAAAAATACCACTTCCCGGATCCATCAACCATTTAAAAATTACTGCCACAGAAACAGATGCGATCAGATATGGGGTAAATACAACCGTCTGGACAAAATTGTGAACAGGTGTACGCTTATTCAAAAACACACCCAAAACCACTTTGATAAACAAACCCACAAATAAAATAACCAGCATATAAATAATGGTATTCATAATAACTTTTTGAAAATCATCGCTGCTGAATATATATCTGAAATTATCAAAACCTACAAATTTCTTTCGCCCGGTAAGCGGATCCCATTTGTGAAAGCTCAGATAAACACCAAAACACATCGGTGCAACGGTAAGAGCAAGACAGGTAATCATCGCAGGTGCAAGCAGCACATAGGGACATTTTAATATTTGATTAAAAAACCGATATATTTTATTATGCTGTTTTAATTCTAACTTTTCATTCATCTGCATAATATACACCTTCCATTTCTGAAATCGGAAAAGGATCACAACGATTTTCTTTCTCATTAAAATAGAAAATATCATTCATAGACACGTACCAGGATATATTTTTTCCTACTTCGATTTCTTCCTGTGCACGCACAACAATTTTTCCAATACCAATGTTCAACGTATATTGGTAATCCACACCCAGAAACTCTCTGGTAAGTACACTGCCCGTAAATTCCAAACTGTTTTTATACTCTTTCACCGGACGTATAGCACGCGGTTTCATACCAATAAACTTTCCATTTTCTGTCCGGATCACGTTCATACCCGGATCTCCAATAAATTGCGCCACAAAGATATTTTGTGGATTTCGATATATTTCCTGTGGAGATCCCTGCTGCATGATAACTCCATTTTTCATGACCACAATATCTGTAGCCATAGTCAACGCCTCTGTCTGATCATGTGTTACATATATAAATGTGGTCTCCATCTGATTAAATAATTGAATCAATTCACTTCTCATCTGGTTACGTAATTTTGCATCCAGATTTGACAACGGTTCATCCATCAAAAATGCCTTCGGTGATTTCGATATAGCACGTGCCAGTGCCACACGCTGTCTTTGTCCACCGGATAATTGATTTGGCATACGATCGGCATACGGTGTAAGCCCAGTCTGCTCTAATACTTTCCCTACCCTTGCAGCAATCCTGTCTTTGGAGATTTTATAGTTTTTTAAACCAAATTCAATATTTCCTCTCACTGTCATATGCGGATATATTGCATAATTCTGAAACACCATGGCAAGATTCCGATCTCCCGGCTCCATCTTACTGATTTCCACATCATCTACTTTAATAGATCCTTTCGTTACTTCTTCCAAACCGGCGATCATACGCAGCAATGTTGTTTTTCCACAGCCGGACGGTCCCAAAAGGACCGTAAAGGAACCGTCTTTAATCTTCAGCTGCAGATTGTCAATAACAGGAGACTTGTTTCCCGCATATATCTTTTGAATATTTTCAAGAACAATAGACACGTTTAATTCCCCCTTTTCATTCTATTACCATTCATTATCATCAATAATCTGCTGAAATTTGTTTTCAAAGTCATCAATCATGGCTTTGACATCGGTATCAGCCGGATTCAATGAGAACTGTTCCAGTTTATCTGCCGCATATGTATACATTTCTGTCCAGAATGGTGTATTAGGACGTGCATGCAAATATGGAATGGTATCGTATGTTGCCTGGAAATACGGATTCTCTTCAAGTAATGTTTTACCTTCTTCACTTTCCATAGCACTGTTCGTGATCATCATAGAACCGCTGCCTTTTGTAAATCTCATAACCTGATCTACCTGTGCCAGATAAGAAAGGAATGCACCTGCAAACATTTTTTCTTCATAAGAAGCATCTTCGCAGATCACCCAGTTTGAACCACCACTGGTTACAGAAATACCGCCTTTGCCTGCTGGCTGAACATAAGTTTCCAATGTATAGCCATTTTCTGCAGCACTTGTTACACGGTTTGGCATATCATTACAGGAAAGAATCATCATTCCAAGTTTTCCTTCGCAAAACATAGAACTAACCTGGTCATAAGCATTAGGACTTGTATAAGGTGATGCAATATAACCTTCTATCAATCCGGTTTTTATTTTCTCTGCATATTCAGCACCAACATAATCATAGTCTTTTCCAAAAGACGGTTTCGATCCATCTTCCGTCAAAACCGCACCACCGTCAGCATAGATGGCAGACTCCCAATGCCAGCAGTCACTGTCCCAGAAAATTGCAAATCCAGGAATTCCACAGGTATCCGTGATATCTTTTGCACATGCCATCATATCATCTACCGTTTTAATATCTTCACCTTTCCATCCTGCTTCCTCCAGGATTTCTTTGTTTACAATAAGAACCGGCAGTGATCTTGCAAACGGAACTCCTAATAACTTTCCATCTTCTGAATACATGGAAACCAACAAACCTTCCTGATAGTCCTCGATAGTGGAAGACGGAATGTAATCCAGGGCATTTGCTGCGATGGACTCAAATCCTTTTACCATAGACTCCTCAGTTGCAAAAACTGTAGGAAGATCATTTGCTGCTCCTGCAGCCAACACTTTTTCCTGAACTTCTGAATAACTTCCCTGATCAAAATATTCTACTGTTACATTGTCATACATTTCAGAGAATTCTTCTGCCATAAGTTTTACCTGTAAGCCTCGGGAAGTCTCATCATCACCGATACTGTCTCTGCCCCAGATACTGACTTTAATCTCCTCTGTAGCATTTGCAGCAAGTTCTTTCAGATCAACAGAATCCGGATCGTTCTTTTGTTCTTCTGTTTTTTCTTCTGTCGTATTGGATGAAGTGTCTTCTTTCGCAGAGGAATCTACATTTTCTCCTCCACAGCCAACCAATGACAGTATCATAGTAGATGTTAATAAAGCAGCAATCATTCTTTTCATAGTTAATACCTTTCCTTTCTCTTAAGTGAAACAACATCTTATAAATTCGATTTGTCCCGGCCCTTTTGTTGTAATTATCTTATCGTTAACCCGGTACAAAAGAAATAAACTATAAAACCATATACTTTCTTTTCTTATCCAGCTTGTATATTCCCCAAAAAAAATGTGCACTTTTTCGCCATTTTTTGTCTTTTTCTATTCACTTTATTTTCTTTCTTTCCAAAGATGTCTGTTTCGTCTATAATTAAAAGAAAGAAAATCTGAAAGGAGAAAGCCTTGAAAACCGACCGTCATATCCATATATATAAAAGAACTTCATTGCTTTTGCTGCTGTCAATCATTTTTCCTTCCCTTTTCGTCGGTATTGCTTCTTACCGTATATCCACTTCCATACTGACAGATAAAATGCAAAAATCTTATGAAAATTCTTTTTATTTTGCTGCAGACACCGTACAAAATCAATTGGAACAGATCAAACAGCTCTCCGATTATATTTTTTTTGATGAAGACATCAAAGAACTTCTGACCCGCGAGGACAAAAATTCTTATTCTTTCATCAAACTGCAGGAACAAATCGAAGAGCAGTTAAAAAATTATTTATACTTTACATCCTACGGAGATTTTCGAACAGTTCAGCTATATGGGCAATATGGAAAAGCACTCTCTCTTTCTCTTGATAATCCTCTTCTGACATATAATGAAGAAATAATCGAAAGCGAGATTCAGCAAAAAGCTTCCAGCAATGGTACTTTTATAGAGATTGACAGCATTAACACACGATATCTTACCTCAAATGTCAGTCATTCTTATGCCTCTTATACGATTATTCGTCCAATTATGAATAAGCATTTTTCTCAAAATATCGGAGGAATGTTCCTGACCATTTCTCCGGAATTATTTTCAAGCATAGATTCTTTATATGGACAAGATGGAGACCAGAAAATTTATCTTTTAAACCATGAGAACATACCTATGAATTTTGATCCCGTCGAAGAAAATCTGGCTTTTCTTGAAAATCTGGATTTGACATCTGATGTCGCTTATGAATGTACACAGGATGGACAAACAATCATGTTCTACCCTCTGGCAGATACCAATTGGAAAATCATTGGTATTTTATCCTCCCAGGAATTAATAGAGAAGAATAAAACCATTTTTTATACGACAGCTGTCTCCTTTTTTCTGGCTTTGCTTCTTACTTCCCTGTTGTCCCGTTTTCTGTCCCTTCGTATTTTCCATCCACTGGAAGTCCTGCAGGAAGCCGTTGCAAAGATTCAATGCGGAGAAACGAATACCCGGGTTCCCATCCTGTCAGATGACGAAATCGGTGCTCTTTCCATGAGTGTCAATCAAATGTTGAATCAACTGGAAGATTCTCACAAAAAACAACTGATCGAACAGAAAAAACTTCAGGATGCCCGATACAAAGCCCTGCAAACCAGCATTAATCCTCATTTTCTTTACAATACTCTTAACACCATCCAGTGGCTGGCTGCGATTCAAAAAGCGGATAACATCAAGACTATGGCTGAAACATTGTCACGACTCCTGCGAAGCACGGTAAAGCAGGATCCGGATTCTCATTGTATTCAAACAGAGCTTCAGATTCTAAAAGATTATCTGTTCATCCAGCAACTGGCATACAGTCACCGCTTTTCCATCCAGTGGCTGCTGGACGACCAAGTGGAATCGTATCCCTGTATTCCTTTCATTCTTCAGCCATTAGCTGAAAATTCCATTTTACATGGTCTTATGCCGAAAAAAACTGCAGGGATAATCCGAATCACTACGAAAAAAGCAACCTGGATGGATCAGGAAGTGGTGGAAATTGAAATCTGGGATAATGGTGACGGTATTCCTCCGGAAAAAATAGCTTCCATTCTCTCCTCTTCAAATTCTGATAAAAACAAAAACGGACTGAATGGAATCGGCATAAACAATGTAAATGAACGTCTGATTTTGACCTATGGCAGTTCTTTTGGTCTTCAGATCTCCAGTGACGGATATTCTTATACATCCGTTACGGTACATATTCCATCAGTTTCACGTGTACCTATTGACAATGAAAATAATAAATGAGGTGTTTGAATGAAAAGCGTATTAATTGTTGATGACGAACTTCTGGCTCGTCTGGGAATAAAATCTCTGATTTCCTGGAAAGATTATGGATATGAAATTATCGGGGAAGCTGAAAATGGACAACAGGCTCTTGAACTGACAGAAGAACTGCACCCTGATATTTTACTTTGTGATATGAAAATGCCGGTCATGGACGGTCTGACATTGATTCATCGTTTGAAAGAACTGGAGTCATCGCCTCAGGTAATCGCTACCAGTGCATATGATGAATTTCACTACGTAAAACAGGCTCTGAAAGAAGGTGCCTGTGATTATCTGCTGAAATCCGAACTTGGTCCCGATGGTCTTCTCCAAGCTCTGGAAAATGCCTCTTCCAGACTGGCTGCAGATTCTCTCGGTCATCATGTATTTACAGCAGAGCATTTGAAGCTCCTTCGTGAAGATTTTCTGAATAATTTATTCAGCAATCGAACACTGCCGGATACTTATATTAGAGATCAACAAAAACTCCTTAACATCCAACTTCCTACGGAGCATTTTTACTGTATTTCGCTTAAAATATTTCCTCCTGAAAATGGTTCTATCCAATTAAGTGAGTTAGAAGAAACGATTGAAGAAGTACTGTCAAATACTTTGAAAAACTATGGTATTTTTCTCCTTTTGATGGCACAGCCTGACCATGTGCTGATATTAATCCAGCCTCATATTGATTTAAATATGCTCTCAGGAAGAGATTTCCTCATTTCCTGTACAGAAGGTCTGGAACAGATGATTTCCATGTTATTTAATTGTACTTGTTATATGGGAGCCAGCAGGGTTTGCTCTTCTCTTTCGGAACTTCCCGCTGCCCGTCAACAGGCTCTTGACGCTATGGAAAAATCAATCTTTAATAAAGCATTTTTCACTCAATATACTTCCCATTTCACCGATGCACATACGGAATTCAACCGTACTCTGGAAAGGGAACTGAAAGACGTTGAACAGGCTCTGGAAACCATGGACGACAAAAGAATCAGGAAATCTTTCGATTCCCTGATCCAAAAAATCAATCTACTGGAAACATCCGATCAGAAATATCTCCGGAGCGTCTGCCATACATTAATTTTTATTGTAAATCGCCAGGCATCCCTGCATTCCATAGAAACTGATCAGATATGGGATTTTGACCCTCATCCCTATGAAACAGCTTCTGATTTCCAAAACCGTTGGCAATATTGCCGATGGATTCAGCAGCTTTCCAGTTCCTTTTTACAAGTTATCAATCCTGAACAGGAAAATCAGCGCATCATTCTGGAAGCAAAAAAATATATACGTTCTCATTATGCCTCTGCACTTTCCCTGAATTTTATGGCTGACTACCTGGGGCTTTCTCCCAACTATTTCAGCAAAATTTTCAAGAAATACACAGGGACAGGTTTTGTTGACTATCTCACGGATCTGCGCCTTAAAAAAGCTGAAGAACTTTTAAAATCCGGCAAATATAAAATCTATGAAATTTCTTCACTGGTAGGATATGAAAATTCCACATATTTTAGCCGGATTTTCAAGAAGAAATATGGCTATTCTCCGTATCAGGTCAAAACGGATATTTCCTGTTGAAAATGTTTTACCATTCCGGTCAATTTCTGGCCCGCCTGCATATTTTTTCTCAAGAATTCCATCTCATCTTCCCCATGGCAGGCGGTTTCCAGAATAATCGGCAACGAATAAGCGGACTTTGCCAGAATCCGGGCGAACCCTTCCCATTCATATTTTCCCTCAAAGGGAATCCAGTGACAGTCCCCCTCTCCACAAGCCCAGCAATACTCTCCCAGATCTTTCGCTTTTGTTCTCAACTCCAGAATCGGTCCCGGATTATCCTGTGCATGAATGCTGAAAATCCTGTCTGCATATCGCTTCGCCAATTCCAACATATTTTTTTTCTCATCGGATAAAAACGCATGACCTGTATCAATACAGATTCCAAGGAAATTACTGGAATATCTTTCAAATATCCGATCAAACTTCTGTATCTGACGGGCATTGTCAGGTGCCCACATATTTTCAATACAGATTCTGACATCCTTTTTTTCACAGTATTCTTCCAATTCATCAAAAGATCTGAATATCTGCCGGTAATAAAGCTCTTCATACTCCTTTTCTACAAAATCACAGCATGGAAGAATCATATGTAAGACAATTTCTGAAGTCCCCAGAATTTCCGCCAGATCAACTCTGTTTTTTATCAGATCAACTCCGGCTTTTCTACTATATTCATTGACAGAACTATAGTCCTTCCGCATGTAATCATTCCGATGAAAATTCTGGCAAAATCCCCCGGGTCTTATACTACCCTTACTGGCATGTACTCCCTTAGTTTTCAAACCGTAATGATCCAGTCTGTTTCTGATCCATTCCATCTCATGAACAGAATATACATAATCTCCGTCCCACTCATGAGCCCAATGTACATGAGTAAAACCCACCTCTGCAATATGTGCCAGTCGGGCCTCAACTTCTCTTAAATCCGGACTTTCGCCCATATAATCTGTAGCAATCGCAAGTTCCATATTATCGTATCGTTCCTTTCCGCATAAAATACTGTATTGTCCCAGTTGTAAAATCATTTAAGGATACATTTATCCTACCATACAGAAAAATTTTTGAAAGAAACTATCTTACGAAATACTGTACATTTTGATTCATAATAAGTAAAAGAATATCTTATTTATTACAATAAAATCTCATGTAAAATTTTATGAAACTGTTTCCCGCACCTTTCCACTTCCCCCAGCACTTCTTCAATACCTTCTTCTGATAAAAACCAGTTGGTACGGTTAATCCCCACATCGGACGGACAAATCATAAAATCAGTCTCCGGATAAAGGAGCTGATAATACATTCTACATCGGCGGGCATGCTGGGCTTTGCAGCAAATGATAGCTTTCTTCACTTCCATACCGGCAGCATCTGTCACTTGCCTGGAATAAATAGCATTCTGATATGTATAAGTGGCCTGATTCTCTTTTAAAACCGCCTGTCCGTCCACACCGTTTTTCGTCAAAACATCATACAGAAAATCCCATTCCGTCTCATACTCCCCGGAATACTTTTGCACCTCAGCCTGTACCCCCGCAAACTTCCCCGTCAAAACACTATACCTGCCCGACGGAAGTACCCAGGGCGCATATCCATTTTTCCATAATTGAGCTGCCCGTTCCGCCATCTGCGGAAACCCGTTCCCCGGAACAAAAATAACATCCGCCTTCTGTGGCTCATCCTCCAGAAAAATAAAATCCGTAAAATTACTCAAAAACTTACTGTACTTTTTCGAAACATTCTCCATATTCTATCACCATATTTCACTTATTTTCAGATAATGATATTGCTCAATCACATTATCTGCCATGTTATCTTTTGTGTCGTATAACTCTATAAAGTACAATGGCTGATGATAGTATATCCTGTGTATCAATGTCATTGGGAAAGCGCGCCTGAAGATCCACTGTTTACGCAGACTTAAGCGCGACGGCTCTCCGGAGCGTTTTAGTCGGAGTTAACAGTTAGCTGAAGGGAAGCGACCTGACATTGATACACAGGATATACTATCATCAGCCTCACTACCTTTAATATTATACAACCCAAAAGTACTATTTCGTCGTTATCAACGTCTGATATCCATCCCGACGTAGTCTTTGTTCCATCGTCACAGCATTGCCAAGCTGTTCAAAAGCTCCCACCTGTACTTTATAGAACCCATCGCTTGAAAGAATATAGGAGGGATATCCCTTATCGATCAGTTCATAATTCAAACGGTTGGCATAATCCCGGTTTCTGAAAAGACCAACCTGCACCCGATACAAAAGCGGCTCTTCCACATCTTCCTCCGCAAGCGTTCCCAATACAGCATAGGCAATTGCCTGAGCGATCTCCTGAAATTTATCATCAAAAAGCTGATTATCTATCGTACTGTTAATAAATCCCACTTCCACCAAAAGAGCCGGCATCTTGGTTCTTCTAAGTACCACCAGGCCCGGTCTTGCCTTTACCCCAAGATTTTGAAATCCCACCTCTTCCAGGGCACCATTGATATTCTCCGCCATTTCCAGTTTGATTCCCGATTTATCATACACCAGTGTCTCTACACCATTATACTGATTTGGAAGGGGACTGGAATTTCTGTGGAAGGAAATAAAATAATCTGCCATCTCTTCATTTGCGATTTGTGCTTTCTGAAATGGTGTCTGATACACATCCGTCGTTCTTGTATAGACAACATCCACACCATTTTCTTTCAGTATTTCTCCCACAGCCAGCGTCAACCGAAGGTTATCATCTTTTTCCTGGCGACCCATTGCAACTGCACCTGGATCTTCACCGCCATGTCCTGCATCCAGAACAATCTTATATGCCATGTTTTACCTCCAGATAATCTGCTGGCGGGATACCCTATGGCATTCCCGCCAGTACATAGATACTCTTTCATATCTACTATATGCAGAAGACAAAAACATGTGCATACAGCTATTTTACCGGTTCCAGACTTCTTTCCAATATTCCTGTAATTTTGGCAATCAACATTCCATAATTGGTAATCGATACTCCTGCATCCTGTGCACAGGCAATACGATAATGCATTTCTCTGGCATTCAGCATACAAGCTCCACAGTGAACGATCATGCGATATGGCGTAAGATCATCCGGAAAACCACCACCGCTGCTGAAAGAAAATTCCGGTTTCTTGCCTGTATATTCTGTAATCCAACGTGGAATCTTCACAGTGCCTATATCATCACATTGCCGGTGATGGGTACATCCTTCTGAAATCAATACCTTATCCCCGTCTTCCAACTGTTCCAACGCATCCACGCCCTGCAGGAAAGGTTCCAATTCTCCTTTATAACGGGCAAACAAAATAGAAAAGGATGTAAGAGGAATCTCGGGTGGAACTATTTTCGACACCTTAGCGAATGCCTGGCTGTCCGTGATCACAATTCCCACCTGTCCCTGTAGTTTTCTAAGTGTTGCTTCCAGTTCTGTATCCCGCACAACCACACAGGCTGCCCCTGCTTCCAGAATATCACGAATTGTCTGCTGCTGAGGAAGTATCAATCTCCCTTTCGGTGCCGCCTTGTCTATAGGTACCACCAGCACTGCAATTTTTTCCGTATCCAAAAGATCCGCCACAATTCTTGGTCCGTCATTTTCTTCCGGTACCAGATGAGCAAGTTTCTCTTTTAATTCAAAAATATGGTATCCTGTCACAGCACTGACTTCCAGAACTTCTGTTGCCCGGGCAGACTCACCGGCCATTCCCTTTATGCGATTCCTCGTCTTGTCGATCCGGTCATCTATTTCTTCTTTTTCCAGCAGATCACACTGATTCAGTGCAACCAGTACCGGAATCTTTTTTTCCCAGATTCTCAGAAGAAGTTTTTCATCTTCCTTTGTCATCCCGTCTTTGGCATCCAGCACCAGCAAAGCAATGTCTGATTTATTTAACATCTGATAGCTGCGGGCCACACGCAGCTCTCCCAGTTCTCCTTCATCATCAATTCCAGGTGTGTCGATAAGGACCACCGGTCCCAGTGGAAGAAGTTCCATGGCTTTTTGTACCGGATCCGTTGTAGTACCTTCTATCTGCGATACGATAGAAAGGCTCTGTCCTGTCATCGCATTGATCAGGCTTGATTTTCCTGCGTTTCTTTTTCCAAATATTCCAATGTGTACTCGTTCTGAAGATGGTGTGCTGTTCATACTCATATCATTTCCTCCTAGAAGCGGAAATCCCGCTGTCCCTGTTCAATTTCTTTTAAGTTGCGCACCACGATTTCTCTTACTTTTTCCTTAGGTATATTGGCAATTTCTTTTTGAATCAAAGCTTCTCCAACAGCTTTGGTGTCATCTGCCGCATAATCTTCCAGATACTCTTTCAATGTCATCAGAGCATTTGGATGGCAGCAGTTCTGTATTTGTCCGCTCTTACAAAGACTCATAAAGCGATCCCCTGTTCTGCCTTCACGATAGCACGCGGTACAGAAACTCGGAATATATCCCAGTCTCATCAGCCAGTTCACTACCTCATCCAATGACCGGTTATCACTTACATCAAACTGAGCGGAGCTTTCTTCCTCCGGTTCTTCCTCCGCATATCCGCCTACACTGGTTCTGGATCCGCCGCTGATCTGTGACACTCCCAGATGCAGAACCCTTTCTCTGCACTTCTGACTTTCTCTTGTGGAAATAATCATACCTGTATACGGCACTGCTATTCGAATACATGCCACAAGTTTTGCAAATATATCATCATTGATGCCATTATCAAATGCATCCGGATCAATATCATCAGCCCGACGGATTCGAGGAACGCTGATGGTATGAGGACCTACCCCATGAACAGCCTCCAGATGCTCTGCATGCATCAAAAGACCTGCAAATTCATATCGATACAGCTCCAAGCCAAACAATACACCGATACCCACATCATCGATTCCACCCTCCATGGCACGGTCCATGGCCTCTGTGTGGTATGCATAATCATGTTTTGGTCCCGTCGGATGAAGCTTCTCATAAGACTCTTTATTATAAGTCTCCTGGAACAAAATATAAGTACCGATTCCGGCTTCTTTCAATTTTCTGTAGTTTTCCACTGTCGTAGCTGCAATATTTACATTCACCCGGCGGATTGCACCATTTTTATGTTTGATACTGTAAATCGTTTTTATACTCTCCAGAACATATTCGATTGGATTATTTACCGGATCTTCACCTGTTTCCAAAGCAAGACGCTTATGTCCCATATCCTGGAGTGCAATTACTTCCCGACGGATCTCATCCTGCGTGAGTTTTTTTCTCGGTATATGTTTATTTTTTGCATGGTATGGGCAGTATACACATCCATTTACACAATAATTGGACAGATACAGCGGTGCAAACATAACAATACGGTTTCCATAAAAATCTTTTTTAATCTGTTCAGCCAGTGCACAAATTTCCTTATTCTTCTCTTCATTTTCACAGACCAGAAGAACAGAAGCCTCTCTGTGGCTCAGTCCTTTTCTCTTTTTAGCTTTTTCCAGAATCTGATCGATCAATTCTACATTATTTTTGTTCTCATCTGCGTAAGCCAGAGTTTCCATAATTTCCTCATGGCTGATAAATTCTTCCGCTTTCATAGAGTCTACACGATACATAAAAAAACCCCTCTTTCTCACGTTATTTATCCGGTCTTTTTATCTGCCGGATTTCACTTTTCTTTTGAATACACGGTCTTACTGCTGACACCCGGCAGCATCCCCAACTTTCCCGACAGTGCGCTGATCTGATTCAGCGGAGCATCCAGAATCACACTGATTACAGAGACGTTCTTCTGCTTATATGGCACTCCCATTCTTCCAACGATATATTCTCCATACACATGAAGCAGCCGGTTGATCTCGTCTGCTGAATCCCTGTTCTCCACAATAATCGCTATCACAGCTATTCTGGTCTCCATTCCACTTGCCTCCTTTTTAAAATAATTTTTCCCTATGATACGAAAAAACGCCCACTGAGGGCGCTTTTCGTTCAAATACAATATATCTGTATCTTCTTTTTATATCAGCGGCCCTTCCCTCTCAGGTTGTACCCTTCAAGGTCTGGATAGTTTCTATTATTGTATCATTTTGTATAATAAATAACAAGATTTTTTTGCATTTTTCGTCAATAACTGATAAAATAATAGACGAAAGACTTTACAGGAGGATTTTACCATGTATTATTTTATTGTAAATCCTGTCTCACGATCTGGTCAGGGAATGAAAATATGGGAACAAACAAAAGAAATACTTCAGAAAAAACATATACCCTATCAGGTATCCTTTACTCAATATAACGGGCATGGCAAAAAGCTTGCCCGACAGATTGCCCCTCAAGCTGTAGGACATACACTGGTCGTGATCGGCGGTGACGGTACGATCAATGAAGTCCTAAATGGGCTTCCTCTGGATGGCTCGATCACCCTGAGCTACATACCTGTAGGCTCCGGCAATGATTTTGCACGGGGGATGCATCTTCCCGTACAACCTGATTCTGCATTGGAGCGAATCCTTTCTTCAGAAAATACCATAACGATCGATGTAGGAAAACTGGACACACAAAACCGAACCTCATATTTTTCCATCAGTTCCGGTATTGGCTACGATGCGGAGGTTTGCTATGAAGCCTCTCATTCCCGCGTAAAAAAATTGCTAAACAATCTTCATCTGGGAAAACTGATCTATGCTTATGCCGCCATAAAACTTTTATTTACTTTCCGTCCATCCGATATGGATGTTGTTCTCGATGGAGACCGACATTATCATTTTACAAACGTTTATTTTATTGCCGGTATGAATCTGCAGTATGAAGGAGGCGGCTTTCGCTTCTGTCCCCAGGCAAGCTGCCGGGACGGTGCTCTCGACTACTTGATCGTCCATGATCTGAGCAAATGGAAAATCCTTCTTCTCTTTCCTACTGCTTATTTTGCACTGCACACACATATTCCCGGAATCACAATTCTTCAGGGAAAAGAAATACATATCACATGCTCTCATCCTCATAAGCTTCATCAGGATGGAGAATTCGCCGGAGTCGCTGATACAGTTACCATGAGCACGCAAGAACGCTGCCTGCGATTCCTCTAGAATATATAGTTATAAAAAGTATAACTGCATCTTTGGTTGACGCTTCTTTGGTCTCGTGCAGCCAATTAAGTAAATTGGGTGATGATATTATGTACAACCTATCATCACCCTCATCTGATATATCTCTTACCGCAGGAACATCCTCAGCAGTATCTCTTTTTCTTTTGTATATGGCATATACCGTATGGGAAGATCCATCCATGTATGTTTTTTTACAATGCTTTTTTCATGAGAAAATGTCTCATATGATTTCTTTCCATGATAACTTCCCATGCCGCTGTTTCCCACTCCGCCAAATCCCATTCGGGATGTGGCGAGGTGGATGATCGTATCATTGATACACCCGCCACCGAAGGAAAGACTTTTAAGCACTTTTTCTTCCACATCTTTTCGTTCCGTGAATAAATACAGTGCCAGAGGTTTTTCTCTTTCTCTTACTTTTTCTATCGCTTCATCCAGAGTTTTAAAAGTCAGTACCGGAAGTACCGGACCGAAAATTTCTTCCTGCATCACGGGAGCATCCCAGTTTACTTGTTCCAGGACTGTAGGTGTGATCTGCAGCGTATCCGGATTACCATAGCCTCCGCAGCATACTTTTCTCCTTTGATCAGATTCATGACCCTCTGATAATGCTTCTCATTGATCATTTTCGGATAATCAGGATTGTCGAGCGGCTCTTTTCCCAGCATTTTTTCAATCCAGTAAACTACATAGGCAAGAAATTCTTCTTTTACTTTCTCATCAATCAAAAGATAATCCGGTGCCACACAAGTCTGTCCGCTGTTTAGATATTTTCCGAATACCAGACGTTTTGCCGCAAGTGACAGCTTTGCGTCTTTTGTGACGATACATGGACTCTTTCCTCCCAATTCCAGCGTAACCGGTGTAAGATTCCGGGAAGCTTTCTCCATCACCGTTTTACCTACGGTCACACCGCCGGTAAAGAAAATATAATCAAACCGCTGATCCAGAAGTTCGGTATTTTCTTTTCTGCCGCCTTCCACAACAGCCACATATTTTCCCGGAAAGGCATCCCTGATTACCTCTGACAATACTTTTGATACTGTCGGAGCATAGGCAGATGGCTTCAGCACACAGCAGTTTCCTGCAGCGATTGCTCCGATCAGAGGTTCCATACACAGCATAAACGGGTAATTCCACGGAGCCATCACCAAAACTACACCGTAAGGCTCTGATACCGTGAAACTGTCTGCATGAAACTGTGCAAGAGGTGAAAGTTTCCATTTTCTCAGGTTCCAAATAGGCAGATTCTTTTTCACATAAGATAGCTCCGCAAGCGTCATTCCCACTTCTGTCATATAAGATTCAAATACCGATTTATTTAAATCTTTTTTCAGTGCATGATTTATATCATCTTCATGTTTTTTTATAGACTCTTCCAGACGGTTCAATGCTTCCAGACGAAATCTAAGCTCTTTTGTTCTGTCTGTTACAAAGAATTCTCTCTGGCGCTCTACAATTTTCTCTATTTTCATACCCTGCCTCCTTTCCTTTCTTAATATGCTTTATTCAATATAAAAAGTACATCTTCAATATCTGCTTTTCTGGGATTTACGATCAT
>JBJFCH010000097.1:0-15215 GCA_051888835.1 Oliverpabstia sp.
AGTGGTAAACTTTTTCGTTAGCGGGTGGTAAACTTTTTCATTGACGTTTACAGTCTTTTCTTTCATTTCATTTTACCTTTCATAAATGCTCATAATTTTCTTACATAAGTATATCAAATTCCTGTCTATTTTAAATTGGACAAACTCCGCCCTTATGTCTGGTTTTTAGATATCACACTTGCTTTTGTCCATTGTGAATCCAACTCTTTTTGTCTAATATATGCTCATATCAAAACATAACCGAGGTGATAAATCTGAAACAGATAAAAATTGCTTGTACCGGCTATATTCTGATTTCCATTGTATTTTACATTACAGGATTTTTATGTATCGTTGATCCTGAATTAATACAATTATATAGCAGAACTTTAGCCGGAACTATCCTAATCGCATATGGAATTATTAAAATTATCGGCTACTTTTCAAAAGATTTGTACTGCCTGGCGTTTCAATATGATTTCGCCTGTGGAATTTTTTTGATCGTGCTTGGTATTACAGCTTTGTGCGTTAGTTCCAGATTCAAAGACTCTTCTCTTCTGGCAGCACTGGGAATACTGATTCTGCTTGACAGTCTGCTAAGTATTCAAACAGCACTTGATTCAAAAAAATTCGGATTATCCTCATGGAAATATATCCTTACATTTTCTATGATAACTGGCACTTTTGGAGTTCTCGTAGTTTTAAAAAGTACAATCACATTTGCAGGTTGTGCACTTCTGGCAGAAGGCGGTATGCGGCATTACATTGTAATGCATACTGCACGATTACCTGATTACCATTATCTAAATGATAATAAACTATCAAAAAAGTAAATTTATGCAAAGGAGAATGCTATTATGAATGCATCAAATACACTGAAAAAACTGGGCATTGAACAGACATTCAATTATATTTACAAAGATCCCGATAAAAACATGGAAAAATTGATGGACTGGGCGGATAAGTTTTCTAAAGGCGACTTCCCGTCTCAGCGAAAAGCAATCCGTGAAGCAATTGAAAATCCGGATCATCCATATTATTCCTATATCCGCAAAATATTTAAAGATGTTGATCCTAATGTTGCCAAAACTTTGGCTGTCAATCTCTTTATAAACGCCGCATTGATTGGATGGCCGAAAGAAGAAGAACTCCGTAAAAAATACGATTGTAATATTCCTTGGGCCATTCTGCTTGATCCTACTTCTGCCTGTAATTTGCACTGTACTGGATGTTGGGCTGCTGAATATGGTCATAAACTCAATCTGACTTATGACGAAATCGACGATATTATCACTCAAGGCAAAGAACTTGGCATATATATGTACATTTACACTGGTGGTGAACCGCTTGTCCGCAAAAAAGACCTGCTCCGTCTCTGTGAAAAGCACTCTGACTGTGTGTTCTTATGTTTTACAAATGCCACTCTGATTGATGAAGAATTTGCAGATGAGATGCTCCGGGTTGGAAACTTTGTACCTGCCATTTCCCTGGAAGGTTTTGAAGAGGCAACCGATGGACGACGTGGAAATGGTGTCTACCAGAAAGTAACAAAGGCCATGGCACTTCTTAGAGAAAAGAAACTGATTTATGGCATTTCCTGCTGTTATACCAGCGCAAACTATGATTCCATTACTTCAGAGGAATTCTATGATTCCATGATTGATCTAGGTGCATATTTTGTATGGTATTTCCATTATATGCCGGTAGGAAATGACGCTGCACCAGAACTTCTCCCTTCACCGGAGCAGCGAACCGGCGTTTACGAAAAAATTCGTCATTACCGTGCTACAAAACCGTTATTTGCTATGGATTTCCAGAATGATGCAGAATATGTCGGTGGATGTATTGCCGGCGGCTATCGCTATTTACATATCAATGCCAATGGCGATATTGATCCTTGTGTATTCATTCACTATTCCGATTCCAATATTCGTGAAAAGACCTTACTGGAAGCCCTTCGCTCTCCGATGATGATGGCTTATCACAGAAACCAGCCATTCAATGAAAATATGCTTCGTCCGTGTCCGATGCTTGAAAATCCTCAGAAGCTTCGTGAAATGGTTGCTACCGCAGGTGCGCATTCCACTGACCTGCAGTCACCGGAAAGTGCCGAACATCTCTGCTCCAAATGCGATCATTATGCAGAACACTGGAAACCTGTAGCAGACAAGCTTTGGGAAGAAAACAGAAAAAAATATAACGAAAAACATTCTCAAAATTAAAATTTCATGAGGAGTTCTGCTCTGGCAACAGAACTCCTCTTTTCATAAAGCCACATATTTCATTTATCATCATGCCCGAAGGTTACACGTTCACTCGATCCGGCAAACATTTTACAAAGTTCTTCATAAAGCTCTTTCAGATCATAAGAAGCACCTTCTTCCAGCCAATCCAACAGACTCCCAACAAATACACACTTATAACATCTGACAAAGATTTCCTTTTCTTCTTTTGAAACTTGCTTATATTCTCCAATTTTATCCACATAGCTTCGAGTAATATCATATCCCATCCTGTTCAGCCCAGATAAAAATGTGTCCTTTTGAACAGAACGGAATAAATGTAGGAAAGCCTTTTTCCTTTTCATACATTCATCTGCCATATAAGTAAGACAATTCACTGGAGATGTAAGCGTTCCATATTTCTGAATAACTTCCTCCATCCAATCCTCAATGGAATCTGTCATTAATGTAGGAATATCCTGAAAATGATAATAAAATGTATTGCGATTCACGCGACACCGATTTACAATTTCCTGTACTGTAATTTTATTATATGGTTTTTCTTCCAAGATTTCCCAGAACGTATCCTTAATTATTTCCTTTGTCTGAATCATTCTTTCTCCCCAAACTAACAATCGTACCTGTTACTTTTTCTTTTGATTTCACTGATATTTTATCACAACTGCTCCGACCGATACCAGAATCCGGCATAAAAGCACCATCATAAACTCAATAGAAAATGGATCACTTATTTTTTCACCCAACAATGTAGTTGTAATAATACTAAGCAAAGACCCAAATACACCTGCTACAAGGTATATCAAATATGCCGTATCACACGCTCCGAAATATATGCTTACGATATCACCAGGAAGAAATCCCACAATCCTCGTAATAAAGCAGGCAAAAAAGGTATTTGTTCTCTGATATTTCGCAACCATCTCTGCTTTCGGATATTTCTGACATATCTTCTGCACAATCTGTTTTCCTGAATATCTTCCAATCAAATATGGAATCGTAATCGTAATTGCAAGTCCGACTGTACTGATTAAAACTGCAATTACAGGCTGGAAAAGAATTCCACTTGCAAGATACAGGATGGAAAGAGGGAATACAACTGTCAGACTTTTTAATGCAAAAAGTAAAAGCACTATCCCAGCTGCAAGCATCGCATTTTCGAGAGTATACCTGAGAATGGTATTCACCGATAAAGGTTCACTGGATTTTTTTACAATCACTGTAAATACAATCCCCATAAGGACAATTGCAACAATCGGAATTAATTTCTTTTTATTTTTCATTTCACATCATCTTCATCAATAATATTTCCACTTAATTCATCTACGGCATCCTGAATTTTTTCTACACTCTGTCTGCTTATTTTTTGAATGTGATATAAAATCACTCCATCTATCACCGCATTTATGATGAAAATAATTCCTGTCATAATCGCAGCAGTCTTAACCGTATTGGGAGAAAAGAACATCATAATAATTCCACCCAGAACTACAAAGCATGATAAAATGACATACTTTCTGCAATTTACTTCAAATGCTCTCTGCATATAGATTGCTGTTTCCATACAGATAATGCCATTGATTATAATATAAATGCTAAATACATAAGAAAACAAAACTGTCGTAATTCCCGCATGAGTAAATATAAAGATTCCCAGAACGCATTTCATAATTCCCTCAAACAGAGATCCTCTTGAATAAAAGTCTGCCCAAACCCGCAAGTAATAAATCAGGTCAAAAATACCATTTGCAAATATCACAGCGCCTGCAATAATCGCTGTTACCTCCAAAGAATCCTGCGGACGAACAATAAACAATATACCAATCAAAAGCATCATAAATACGTTAATCCACATATCTGTCTTAATCTTTTTTAACATTTTCATAGTTTTCCTACCTCTTTCTTTAAAATTTTTTTCTTAACTCCTGAATCAATTCATGGTAATACCGATGCTTCATCTCCGGAAATGCTTTAATAATTCTTCCTTGTCCAACAATTGTATGATTAGTGATCGAATTAGAAAGTTCATCAAATTCCCTTTGAAGTTCAGTTCTTTTTTTGCGAAGTTTCTCGATGGATTGTTCTTTTTTCATTTCAGCAGTTTCACGCAATTCAGCTTTTGCAAGAGCTGTCTGCACCTTTCCTTCTTCTATAGCCTGTGCTGTATCTATTGTTGTGTTTGCAACGGTATCACTGATTTTATCACTTACAATCCGCATATCCGAACGAATCTTATTTAATCTGGTAAGTTTCTTATTTAACCCCCGTATAACAGCTACTGTAACAATAAAATCCGCCAGATACACACAATATAAAATCACCAGTAAGATCCAGCCAAAAGTTGAATCAGCATGTGGCGATGTATGGTTTTCCACATATTTTTGAAAAACTTTCACGACAAGAACAATTGCCAGTCCCCATATTATCGAAAATTCCAGACAGATATACCCATGAAAATTTAAAGGTTTATCCGAATAGTCCCACCATCTCGCATGAAAACATACATCTAACAGCCATCCAGCTATTAACTCCACTACAGTAGCCAGAATAATTCCAAATAAAAATATCATTCCATCACTCATCTGATAACCACTGCTTTGCAGTGTATTTATCATAGCAAAAACAGATAGTACTCCAAATCCATATACTGGACACACCGGACCATTCAAGAATCCTCTGTTTACAACTTTTCCCAAAGCTACTGCATGAAAGATCACTTCAACAACCCAGCCTCCAAAGGAATATATCAGAAAATACCAGCATATCTGATAGTATGTCATTCCACAAATCATATTTTTCCCTCCTCCGCATTATAGCTCATTCACCTTTTCTTTTTTATTTTCCAACAAATTTCAAAACTGGTGTAAAAAACCGGATTGTTAACAAATTTCCTAAAATTCTACTTATCAGAAAAAGTGGAACTGCCGTCAGCACATCAATTAATGTGTGCTGTTTTGTCGTAAGAGTTGACAACACAATCATAATGGCAATTGAAACTGTAAATCCCCTGACCCAAAGACTCATTCCAGCACATGTGAAGGAAACA
Organism: Oliverpabstia sp.; assembly: GCA_051888835.1. GTDB lineage: Bacteria > Bacillota > Clostridia > Lachnospirales > Lachnospiraceae > Oliverpabstia. The sequence goes on from JBJFCH010000097.1 coordinate 5,266, forward strand.
CAGATTACAAGGAAACAACTAGAACAATGCAGACTTGGTGCACAGTTCAGCCCTCGGTAGCTACTATGATAGACGAATTTCATAAACTTTCCCCAGAATCCATCTGGAGGCACTGGTCTCTGAAAAGAAGTCGGATAGATTAAATAGCACACCACACTGAGTACGATTTCCATCACCATAGTCATCAGATAACCGCAGTAGGAATATGGATCTGTTCGGAAAACTATCAGCGGATAAAAAGCAATCATTGGAAACCAGAAACAGTAAGGTAACACCGTCCATGGAAGAAAAGGAATCTTATCATCCACCGGACGTTTTACGTTGTGAATCTTACTCTGAAAAAACTCGCATCCAAAATATAGCAGTGTCTGGAGAGAAAGCAAGATGCCTTGCACCAATATCAGTTTCTTAAACATATCATCGCCTCTATTCTGGGTTTAGCCCGTCTATTTTCTTAAATCATATAAAATTGTTGCAACATCCTCTGGCAATTCAAGAAAATCCCCCTTACTCCATTCCCAATACATATTATAAATAGCACCGGCAAATGCACTGATTCTCAAATTTTCTTCTCTTGTTCCTTTTTCTACATCAATCCATTTCTGGATAAGATACTCTGTAATTTTTGCTAAAAATAAATCCCCCATTCCGGCCGTAATCAGAGCGTCTATGAATTCACGATGCAAATAGAAGAACCTGAAGCAGCGTAGCATATATTTTTTCTCATAGAATACCGTTTTACTTCCTGTATCGGGTTCCTTTGCTTCTTTTGCTCTATATTCTTCCACCACCTCAATTAAATGTTCCGTCAGGATATCCTCTATCGCATTATAATTTCTATAAAATGACATTCTGGAAACATTCGCCTCTGAAGTGATATCTGAAACAGAAATGGAAGAAAATGTTTTATCTCCCATCAGCCGCAGCAGTGCTTTGTACATATCCTGTTTTACCTGAATATTGGTCTGACTTATTCTTTTCTTCATCGCTATAACTCCATTACTGATGAAATATTTCTCTTGTAAATATTGAAATGTTTCTCTTTTAATGTTACAATCTGTAACATCATTATAAAGTATTTTATTCTTTTTTACAATCCAATATTTTACTATTAGTATTTTGTAACTGTTCAGAGCCAAGCAAAATTTCAAAAAACAGGTATAAAATGCTTGCATTTTTAAAACTGTTTTTGAAATTTTATTTGGCGGATACGCCACACCGACGAAATGCGTAGCATTTTGGAGGCTGGCTCTGAACAGTTACAGTATTTTTAATAATCGGGAGAAAAGCACTATGAAAACAGCCATCATGACTGACACAAACAGTGGTATTACTAAAAATATCGCCGAAAAACTTGGGATATATGTTATACATATGCCTGTAATTATTGATGAAACAACTTTTTATGAAAATGACACTATCACAGAAGCTGAATTTTTCCATGCACTTTCCAGCAGCAAACACATTACCACTTCCCAGCCCTCCCCTGGTGATGTAATGGATTTATGGGATCAAATCTTAGACAACGGATATGATGAACTTGTATACATTCCAATGTCAAGTGGTCTGTCCAATTCTTGTGCTGCTGCTATAGGATATTCACTGGATTATGAGGGAAAAGTTGAAGTTATTGATAATCATCGAATTTCCGTTACCATGTACGAATCAGTGCTCCATGCAAGAGAAATGTCTCTGAATGGAGCTTCTGCAAAGGAAATAAAAGCAGCATTAGAATCTGATGCCTATAATTCAAGCATCTATATTACTGTAAACACATTAGAATATCTGAAGAAGGGAGGGCGTATCACCCCTGCAGCAGCTATGATTGGAACAATACTATCCATAAAACCCATTTTAACAATCCAGGGCGAAAAGCTGGATTCTTATGCCAAAGCACGTGGTTCTATGAAAAGAGCTGAAGAAAAAATGATTCTTGCAATTCAGTCTGATCTTGAAAAAAGATTTGTCCATCAAGATATGTCGAAATTGCACATTGGAGCCGCCGGTGCCGGACTTACAACAGCACAACAAGAAGAATGGCTGACTCTGCTCCACAATAAGTTTCCGGAAACCGACGTTTTTTACAGTCCGCTTTCAGCCAGCATCAGTGTTCACACCGGTCCCGGTGCAGTAGGTATTGGTATCAGTTTCAGATAAAAATCAACTCCAAAAGGGCGTTAATCTATAGTATAATTTACGCCCTTTTCACCTTATTTCATTTTACAGATAATCAAATTTCTTTTGAAGATACACTCGTATCAGCATGATTCCTACATTGATAAATACAAATAATAATATTAAATTCACACGCAAATATTCTCTGATTATCTCTCCAAGTACTGCTATCCCCGAAAGACTTCCAATTAAAAACATCTGCGAAATTTCATCCCACAATTTTTTATATCGTTTTATAGCTTCCACGATTATTACCATCACAATTGTTAATATAAAAAGTACAGCTACGATTGCCATAATCCTGATAAACCATGCTTCTCCATTTGTATATGCTATTTTCTGGTTGAATCCGTTATCATAAGTCGGATATACCAACCAGTCACAAAATCGCACATACCACATGGATGGAACTCTAAAAAAGTCTATAAAATCATTCTGAAAAGCACCATTTTGTATAATTGCAAACAGAACTACCATAATATATCCCATTCCCCAGAAATATTCTGCATCCCTCATTTTTTCGGCTCTGGCTTTTACTTCTTTTTTCGCTTTACGAATCTCCAGCTCAGCACGTTTCTTTTCGTTACGGGCTTTGGACTCTGCCTGCTCCATCTTTTTCTCTGCTTCTTTTTGTTTCTTCTGTGCTTCATCTACTGCTTCAACAGATGATTTATTAACCTGTATCTGCAATTTAGAGTTCTGGTCCCGAACGTCTTTTATTTCTTCTTCGAGCAGCTCTTGCTCGCTCCTGCTCTTCAAACCGTTTCTGTTCCTCAGATCGTCGTTGCTCTGCTGAAGCGATTGATTCAGCTTCTGCGTTTCGGACAGTTCGGTTGTCAAACGCTGAATTTCTACGGTTGATTTCCGAACTTCTTCTCGCAATCTCTGCCTGTCGAATAAGATCATCTGTTTCTCTTCTTCCAGTGTCTGTATCTGCTTTTTCTGTCTTCGCATGAACTCTTTCGCTTTTTCGAAACTCTGTACGAGAATATCCCTCTCCACTTTGAGCTTGATCGGTGATTCCTCTGGTGTCTGTGATGGCTGCGTCAAGCTCTCTGTAATAGTTTCTGAGTTCTTCGTTTGCTCTGCTATCTCTATCGGCTGCAACTCTGGATTTTTCCCTATTTCCATTAAATTCATTCTCCAATCCCTCCTTGCTGATATCCAGATGAAATGTTTTCGACAGATTGCTATCTCGCACTTTCTTTCCATCCTGATTCTGAAATGTGATGTGTTTCCGCTTTTCTGTCCAGTTTACATTCCATCCAAACTGTTTCATTTTTTCTATAAACTTTTCTTTGCTGATACAATTTTCCAGTGCCTTTAATACTGCCATTGCACAATCCGCTACAAAGCTGTCCTTTGCCTGTTGACGGAACAAATTATATTTGTCCTTGCTCCATGCAATAACTTCCCCTTTTTCAATCTGGCTTCCATCAAAATGCTTCCCTTTCTCGGCAACTGTCAGTCCACGTTCCCGACACATTTGATTGGTAAGCTGTTTCATACATTCCAGATCCTTTTTGGTGTTATGCAGTTTTCTCCCATCTTTATAACTCACTGAATTAGTAACCAGATGGCAGTGGATATGATCTTTATCCTTATGCACAGCCACTAAGGTCTGGAATCCCCGAAACCATTCTTCTGCAAACTCTTTTCCAAATTCAAATGCTTGCTCCGGTGTGATCTGTTCGTCCTTGTGCCAGGAAATAATATTGTGTGCGTACATTCTCCCAGAATCTTTATCCCACACCTTCTTTTCCTCTAAAAATGTTCTGTACACCAGATCATAATTGATCTCGTCATGACAGTACGGGCCTGTTACATAAGTCAGCAGCTCACTTGTTTTGTCCTGACGCAAAACGTATTCGATGCAGTTTCTCATTGCTCCATGTGTATTTGTCCGCTTATTAATCGTCTTATTAATAGCCATATCTTTTCACTCTCCTTCCGGTACTTAAGAATACTTTTATTGAGAAAATACAGCGTACTGTCATTTGGAACTTCTCCATCTGTATGCAGCTTTCTTGCAATCTGATTGATATTTGTAGTAGCTCCACGAAGCTGACTGAGAATGTCGGCAAACATCTGGTTCAATCTTTTTAATTCTTCCACTTCCTCTGTAGAAGCTATCTTCAAATCTGCGATTGCTTTTATTACTACTTCCTGCTGTGTTCTTCCGGATTCTTTTACTTTGCTTTGAAACAGATCATACTCTGCTTTATTCATTCGTATCGTTACCGTATAATTTCGTTTTCGCATAAATCTTCGTCTCCTTTCTCCACTCTATCTTTTTTATAAATCAGCCATAACCTTTCCGGCTGGTAGATTAGCAGGGGATTCCATAAGGGGAAATGCAATATTCCCCTTTGGCAGGTGCAGGACAGCGTCCTAGTCAATGACGTAAATCATCCGAAGTAATGTCCGGTGGACATTTCGCAGGATTACTTACGTCATTGACGTGCCAGGGTTCCAAGGGGCGGACGCCCCATGGCAAGTTTAGGAACAGCCCAAAGGCTGGCTCCGGTGCATAGTGGCTTGCCACTTTGCGAAACTTGCCTGTCATCTCCCCACTACTAAACTGATACCAACCAAGCAACATTTCCCCACTGCATTATCAAACCTAAATATAGATGACGGTGGTTTTGTGGTGCAGGGACAGACTGTGGAAGAAATAGAAAAGCTCCCATTTCGATAGATTTTCTCTTTCTGAAACAGGCTGTTCATGCACCACTCCGATGCGAAGTATCGGACAATCATGTGCCGTATCCGGCACTCTATTCTTTTCTTCGCCTTGCTTGTTCAATCCACCCATCTGCCAACGCTTTTCTGTTATATTTTCCTGTTATTTCTGCCTTTCTTTTTCTGGATCTCTTTCCATTTCTGCTAAAAGACATAAAAATAGCAGTCATAAACATTTCTCCACTTCAAAATGTCTGAAATGCCATCACTGCCATTGTTTTTTCTGCTATTCTGTTTTCGTAAAATTACTCCATACTGTTAATCCATTTTCTTGTTACTGCTATTTATATTCAGTTAAAAACTGTCCGCAAAATCCAGTGCTGCATCCATATCAGCTTCTTTCTCCCAGTCCAGATTATCTTCTGCGATCTCTCCATCCGTTTTCTCCATTGTTAGTGTTCTGTCCGGCAGATTAATTTCTCCTACCGATTCTTTTACAAACGGTACAAGCATTTCCATCAGATTCTTCGCTATAGCCATCGGGGCAGATTCTTTCACTCCATCTCGGACAGCTGTTTCCACTCTTTCCAGAAAAGCATCTTCCTTTTCTCTGGTTTCCAGATACGGATCTGCTTCATTCCTGTACTCTCTGGAAAAATAATCGTTTAAGGCAACTACAACTGCTCTGGTGTACGATTTATATTTTTCCCTGTCCATCGTCTGCAAATATTCCCATGCCTGCCTGTCCTGTTCATCACAAAGATTCAAACGGATATTTGTGTTGATGATTTTCCGTTCTTTTCTCATACAAGCATCCCTCCGTTTCTCTGGATTTTTCTTACGGTCATTGCTTCATAGCCTTTCGCTGTGGCACAGATGTCCCGTACAATTGTCACCCGGCTCTTGTCATATTCTCCAAAATTCTGGATCATACAACCGCCACCGCCGACCACATACAGACGCATCAGTTCTGGATTATATTCCCGTTCTCTCAGCTTATGGAAGATTTCTTTCGTATAATCTCCGGCAGCTTTACGAATGACTGTCAGATATTTCTCGCCAATATCTGCTGTCCCGGTACGGATTACCTGCTCAATCACCAGATCGTCCACCACTGTTCCCAGTTCTTTCAGCAGGGATTCCCTTATAGCAAGCACACACTGATGTGTTCCATATTTCTCTGTAAAGCATTTCTTCTCTAATGGACGGGAATTGTTTATATACATGATGTTCATAGTTCCGTTTCCAATATCCACCAGCATGTTGATGCCTTTAAAATCCTGTAAGCGGTAAAAGGCTGCTGCAAATCCCTGTGGGTAAATATCAGCTCCTGCGAACTCTACATGATACTCTTTATTGCGGAATGTAAAATCTACACATTCATTCTGGAGAAGATATTTCTGAAAGTCTTCTTTCTGTGTAGCTACCCAGGTAAGGGGAAGTCCGGCTGCGATATGTACCGTTGCCCGGTTCATACCTTTTCCATCCAGTTCCCTTGCGATAGCTGCCAGTGTCAGCACATAATAGTCCTCATCCTGCGTTTTCTCTGCACAGAACTCCTTGTGTTCCTCTCCGATCTGGTAATACATGCCATTGTAAACAAGAAGATTGTTCTGAAAGATTGGCTCCTTGTCAGATCTGGCTACACCAGATGGAAAGCATCTGGTAGCTGTTTTCATATTTCCATAACCATGATCAATCCCGATCACCATAACTGTTTCATTATTGTTGTTTTTCATCATTCTCATAATCATACCTCACACTTTCTTAATTTTTATTTTTTTACTTTTTCCCAAATTCGGGAAAAACCTATATTTGTATCAGCTAAAACGTTGATACATGAAAAAGGGCAGTCAGTGTAAAAAAAGCAAAATTTTATGTACTCTGGCAGCTATCTTTTTTATTTCTCCTGCTCCGGTAACATTTCTTTTTGCTTATTTTGCCCTAAATGCCCTTAATTCCCTGATTCATATTTAACTGTAACTGTTTATAATCTGTATCTGTTTCTTCAAAAGGTATTCTTTCTTCTGAATCTACAGGACAAAAATCTTCTTCCTTAACTGCAATATCCTGATAATAGAACTCACCATTGTACTGCTTCAAGAGAAATCCTTTATCCGTCATATTCCTGAAAAAGTTGGATTTACCATGCCCCTGTCTGCCGTTCTCTTTGCAATATTCCTCGTACATATTAAACACTTCACTTCGTTTCAGACGTTTTCCTTTGGTACGCACCAATGACTCATCAATAAAAGCACAGATACTGTCAGATGACCGCTGTACCTCTCTTACACATTCTTTGCTGTGTTCGCTCTCCGTAAACTTTCCCTGTTCATACAGTTTTTTCAGTGCAATCATCGCCATATGAATTGCATAATCGGATTCTGCCTGTACCTTTTCCTTTAAGTGCAGATCTTTTTCACCACTTTTTACTACCCGGTTCATATCGAGAATCAGTAGTCTACGATAAAAAGCATCTGACTTGTCCTCAAGATTCTGTGGCATTTCATTGGTAGAAAAAAGCAGCTTTGCATAAGAGTGGAAATGAATTGCATCCTGTCCTTTTTTCTCATAAATCAGTGTGTCCTCACCGACTGCTTTCTTTAATACATCTGTGTTCTCCATTGCTTTGCAGGGAATATCCGCACAGGCATTTAACAGCTTTCCGTACATTCCAGTCGCATAGAATCGTTTGTTCAAATCCTGTAAAGAAATGCTGGACATATTGGTGATTCCAACGACATGCTGGATCAGCGATACTGCCACCGACTTTCCAGTTCCACCATTTCCTTTCAGTGTAAGGAATTTCTGAAACTGCGTATCCTGTGTCATGCAGTATCCAAAATACTCCCAGAATGTCTGCTGTTCTTCTTTGTTAGGAAGAGACGATGCAAGATACTTTTTGATATTTTCTCCACCATGCAACACCTGCTCCCTGTCCTCCGGATAATAGGGAAATGGTATCTGATTGATTGTCAGATAATCTGGATTGTGTTCCAACATTTCGCCTGTAACCGGATCATAATATCCATTTTTGAAATTGATCCACCGCACAGGCTGTTTATTTAGTTCATATGCCTCTCGGTGAACTTTCGGCTGTGTGATCAGCAGATTATAGATTCTTTTAATCACGCCACTCTGTACCTGGTCACGATAGATTAACTTCTGAATACGGTATTTCATTCTTACTCCATCATGGTCTTCCAGGAAAACGCCATGTTCATAATAATAAGGTGTGATTCCTACCACAAAAAACTGAACATTCTCCACCAGATAATCTACAATCTCCATATCCCGGACACCTTTCACATTCCCTTTTGCATCAAATAAATGAAATCGGCTCAGTTCCGGTTGTTCTTTCGGATCTCGTTCAAACCGAAGAATATACTGTTCCAGTAGTTTCTCAACTTCTTTCTGATTATCCAGTTTGCCAAGATACTCTTTCTCTTTGAACAACTGCCAGCCTGCTTTTCCATCAAGACCAGCGTCTTTGAAAAATGTCTGTAACTTATCATTCATCCACTTCACCGTACAGGCAGACACATAATGATAGGCACTCTGACAGCTTCCAGTAAACTGAATAGACCTCATTTCCTCTATAAAGGAATCTGCACTGAAATAATACCCGTCATCTTCCTGCACCAGACAAAGTGCCTGATAACCTGACATCACAATATTCAACGCTATATCCTGATTGTCCACCAGAAAGATATAGGTCTGTGCTGTCCCTTCCGGATTGGTTTCCATATAATGCTTCAAAAACTTCTTGTTCAAACTTATCACTTCCTTTCCAGACAAAAAAAGACGCAAGCCACATTTCTATGACTCACGCCTTTCTCTGCACTTATTTACTTTACAGTTCCAATTCGCTACGCACTGCGTATCCTTTTAGAACTTGCATTTAAACATAAATCAATTCCTTGAGAATAATCTCTTCTGCAATCGCTCTGTGCTGATTGGCAGCTCTTACCCATGCCATCTGATCTTTCTCTTTATCTGGCAAAGGCTCTTTTTTCTCTAGCTGTTTCAGAATAATTTCTTCCCGTTCTCTGGCAGCCTTATCCACTTCCAACAGATGCTCACCAATCGTATCCTGCAAAAGCATCACCTGATACGTTGAGTTTCGATGATTCTTCAGATTATCTCTTCGAAGAAAACCATACTTTCCAAGTTGCTCCATCTGCTCACCGGATTTATAGGTGAGATTCGGAATCAGGTATCCATTTACATTCGTATAAGTCAGTTTCATATTACTGTGACCTCTCTTTCGTTTAAACTTTTATCTGTAACAAAACCAGATGTTCATGTTACGTCATTGCTACAAATCTTTCTTTCCATATCATTTTGAATCCAACCCAGGCAGATTTTCTTCAAAATCATGGTGAAAGTGCTTCGTTTCTGTGTTGGGAAAATGAACGGAAACACTTGATTTTACTGACTTTCTTCAATGTAACCTTATTATAACGTTCTCCCCATACCCAATCTCCTCATTTGGATACCTCCCAAACGCAGGCAGCGGCTTCGCCCCTCTCCTCAGATATGCCTTCACCTTCTCTCCATACAAAAATGGATCATTCCCTCTGACTATTCCCCACTCCATCAGAAGCGCCGCAGAGCCAGTAACAAAGGGCGTTGCAAAGGAAGTTCCCGTAACGGACGCATATCCCCCTCCCACGGCAGGCGCTGTAATGTCCACACCCGGAGCGGCCAGATCCGGTTTTCGGTAAATAAGTCCTACACTTCCCCGTCCTGAAAAGTCCGCATACGAATTCAAGCGTGAGTCATATGCCCCAACTGTGACAACACGCGCTGTGGTAGAGGGAATTGTAAGGGTTCCCTGGGCCTTTGGCAGAAAAAATCCTGTATTGGGATTCAGCATAGCTCCGCCCGGAAGCCAAAGATAATATTCGCCCTCTCTGATGTTTCGTCCTCTCAGAATGATTTTCCATACGCCGCTGTCTACGTAATTTCCCCGTGGAATAAAGTCAACATAAATTTCCTGAGTAATCTGGAATGGTCCCGGTTTTCCATAATAGATCAGAAGCTCCGTCTCTCCCGCACGATACCTTTGCGGGCCAAGTTCCTCGTATAGA
>JBJFCH010000098.1:0-14841 GCA_051888835.1 Oliverpabstia sp.
CCGGTGCAAAGGCAACAAGGACTTTGTTAGGTCCGATGTGCCAGGTCTCAAGGTTGTCTCGGCACATGTTGAAGTGCTTGACCATTTCCCAATCTACACGAATCGGTACTAGACATTCGCCCTGGTGCAGAGGGAGATTGCTGTAACTGCGACGGTTGTCGTAGTTGTGGTTGCCATTGGTTGACTGCTGATTTTCAGTACTTGTCTGTACATTTTCATTGAATTTCATATCTTGCGGCCTCCGCCCGCTGTGTGCGGAACGAAGGTGTCGATATGAACTTCAGATTTGCATCGATTGTCTTATTCATGGATCCGTCTCCGTTCCGTAAAATAAGCAATCAGGCTTCTTAGCCCCTGATGCGGTTGATGGGTTCATCACATTGCAGTTCTAAGAAGTACCGCGTCCGGCAGCTGAATGTGATGGAGCAGTTTATAGTCATGCTCTGGACATGATGTTTAGTTGTCAGATGCTATTGCGTAGAGCTCAGAAAATATTTCTGAGTAGTAGCAAGGAGATAAGTCCTCAATGCTGTGCACGTTGTAGAGGGATAAGATGCCCTTAACAACGTCTGCACCATACTCAGATGCCACGTCTGCGGCAGCATTTTCTAAATTGATGAGCCAGTTTTCTTTTTCTGCTTTTGTCATGTCTTGACCTCATATCTTTCTTGAACATCTGCTTGCCCCAATAGCAGGTTTAATTTGGTGTTAGCTCTTCTTGGAGCTTTTAGGGCTAGCCGTGATCAGGGACTGTCGCCGCTTTGAAGAGTGATTTGAAAAACTACAGTTGACTACCTCAAGCAAATCATAATTGAATTTCATGCCGTTTTTTAGTGAGTGAAATCTGAATAAAACTTGAGTGAAATCTTAGTGGATGTAGAAACATGGCATGCTTCTATGGAAGACGCCGTTACAAGAGGTCGTTGACGTGAAGTGTTAACAGGGAATTAACGTGTGTAGTGAGGGATGGTATAAATCGACATGTATGTTTTGGGGATGTTGTGGGTCACACGTGCACATGCGTACGTGGTACGTACGAACATGTGAAGGTGCACTTGAGTAAATTATTTCTTTGAAGTTACAAAGATTTATGTTACAGAAGCGTATTTTTAATTGAATAAAACGAAGAAATGTGATATATTGTATTAAAATGTCACTATTATATGGTTTGTAATGAACTGGTAAGGAGAAGCTATGAAGTTTAGTTACGCCAAGTTATGGAAGCTACTGATAGATAAAAAAATGGTCAAAAAGGACCTGATGGCGTTGACAGGTATAACTTCCTCAACCATAGCCAAAATGGGAAAGGAACAGTCAGTGACGCTTGAAGTATTAGGCAGAATTTGTAAAGCATTGGATTGCAATATTGGAGACATTGTTGATGTTTTTTTTGATGAATGATGCGTATTTTTCTGATAGCAACGAAAGGAGGAAGCTATGGGTCATTTTTGTATCGGCTCTTATACAAGAGTTTTGCTATCGTGTGCTGTTAAAGGAGAAACACAGGTAACATTTTGCTCTAAGCTTTTTTCTTTGCTTGATGGAACTGTAAAAGACACATTAACTGAGGACAACATAGGACAGATTCTTGGCGGGGCACAAAATCTTAATCCCGACTGGATTGCTGTCGCCAGAAATATGAAGGCGGCTTATGCAGAACGATATTTTTATCAAATCATCAGGCCTTGTATTGAGGATCAGAAAAAGGAACTGTTGGTTATTGGTCTCAAAGAAATAATCAAAGCAGATTCCATGAAGCTGGACATTGAATTGGGTTCTATTGCCAGCATGACTAAGCAGCAGTTCTTGGATATGAAAACTGTCCCTCTGACACAGGTGCTTACGGATTTGTTTTTGTATGCGGTAATTCATACAGACAACAAAGATCAGAAGAAGTTTCTGAAAGAGATTAAAAAGGGATATTGTGATCAGTTTTTAGGCAGAAGAGATGAAGTGCAGACATATGAAGCTGAAGCGGTGCGTCCAATGAAGTCTATTTCTACATCCCTTAGAGGCAAAAGATTTGATAGTACTTTTGAAAGAATATATGAATCCACGATTGGGCTTACTCGGCCAAACCATGTCCAGATTTATCGCGTCGAGTTAGGAGAGGAATGTTTTGAATATGAACAGCTTAAAACCTTTGTGGAAAACAGCATTGGATATTACCTGCTATCCAGAACAAAAATAAAAGATCTGAAGGATGACGAGGAAGAAGCAAGGATTTTTCCGGAAGGCGTTAGAATCTTAAAAGAACAGTACCGGTCACGGCACAAGGAAGTTGGGGATGTATTAGGCGAACTGTTGCTTTATGCTTTCCTCGAAAAGGTATTATCAGCGCCTAAAATAATGAGTTCAATGGAAATGCAACAGCCCGGATATGAAAGCGATAGTTTGCATTTGCTAAAAATGCCCGGAAACACAATAGTTCCCTCATATCAACTTGTATTTGGAACATCAGATTTAGTAGGGGACATCAGAGCTTCTGTTGATAATGCGTTGAACAAGGTTGAAAAAATCAAGAAAAATAAGGTGAAAGAACGACGTATGATTAATCCTTCCGCATTACGACAGGTCTTTTCGCCGGAGGAGGTGGATGTCGTTAAAAAGATTGTATTGCCGGATGATCTGTCAGTGGATCGCCCGAGTGATGCATTTGGCATTTTCCTTGGTTATACCGTGAATCTTCCAAATGGAAATTCAATGACGGAGAAAGAATATACAAATGCTGTTGCCAAACAGCTTGAATTAGATGTCGCTGATAATATTGAATACATAAACGATGGTATTTCAAAAAGAGGACTGAATAAAAACTCGTTTTATTTTTATCTGCTCCCGTTTAATAACATAGATGCTGACAAGAAACAGATAATGGAAGAAGTTTTGGGGGTGGGAGGTGAGTCTTCATGAATCCCTTTAGAGAACGTACTCTTGGAGAAGAAATCTATAAAGACATTAGCACTAATGAATATTTGAACAGATTATACGATAATCTACTGTATAATTATTCCTTGCGGTTACTGCATTTGGACAGATTAAAGAATATACAGGACAGACCAGTGGATTTGGATGATGCGCTTAGATTTGCTGACATATTGTCAAATTCCATCGGAACGAAGGATTCAGATATTCATAAGACATGGGCACAGGAAATAGTTGCCATGTTGGATGTTGTATATCCGAATAATGCGGATGTGAAATATTACATGGGTTCTGTGTTGTCAAAGGCAAGTAATTACCGTGGCAGGAGCATTATGGTGCCGGGATTTGAAGACAGGTCTTTGTTAGAGCGGCTTTATACGGATTATGAGATGGAAGTACTTGCGTTACCGACTGGTTCTGAAGAGAGGTTTTTCCCCTCTCAGAAGGAAGCGTTCGATAATTTCGGAAAACAGTACTTCAGTTATTCAGCACCAACTTCTATGGGTAAATCTTTCATGATGCGGGTGTTTGTTAAGCAACAGATTATGGCGGGCAAAAAGGAGAATTATGCCATAATCGTTCCGACTAAAGCTTTGATCAATGAGGTCAGTACTAAATTGATTAAGGATCTGAAAGGTCTTTTGGAAGAGAAGGACTACAGGGTAGTTACATCTGCTGGTTCAACGGCTCTTGAACAGAAACATAATTATGTTTTTATTCTTACACCAGAACGTATGATGTATTTGTTGATGAATGATAAAGATCTTGTGATAAGCCATATGTTTATTGACGAAGCGCATAAAATTTCGTCAAGTGACAAGAGGAGTACAATATATTTTAACATTGTGGATATGCTGGCTGAGCGGGAAAACAAACCCCATATTATTTTTGCGTCTCCGAATATTCCTAATCCAGAGGTGTACTTGGAACTGATTCCTGAAGTGGAGTTTATGGACAATAATCTTGCCATGAAGTATTCTCCAGTAAGTCAGTTTGTGTATATGGTGGACTATGTTGATTATCAGGTGCATGTTTATAATCATCATCTGCGTACTTATTCCTATCTTGCATCCCTTGCTCAGAATAGTGGGCTTCATGATCTGATCAGTTTTGTTGCAAAGGATGATAGTGGTGATATCAAACAAAACCTTGTATACTGCAGCTCAAAGGATAAGACTGTAGAATTCGCAAAGGCGTATGCGAGGAAGCTTTCTTCGCAGAATAATGATAAGTTGAATGCTCTTGCAAGGGATATACGAAATGAAGTACATGGCGAATATTTTCTTGCTGGGTTGATTGAAAAGGGCGTGGCATATCATATAGGGTATCTTCCGGCAGATATCCGTATGAGGATAGAGGACTATTACAGGGAGCGACTGATTACAACGCTGTTCTGCACCAGTACTTTGATTGAGGGTGTTAATCTTCCGGCTGATAACTTGTTTATTACAAGCTACAAAAGTGGGCTGTCACATTTTAAGGAAGTGGATTTTAAGAATCTGATGGGGCGTGTTGGAAGAATTGAGTTTAATCTGTACGGAAATGTTTTTGTGGTGCGCCCGGACAATAAGCTGGAAAGGAAAAAGTTTACCAATCTTATAGAGTCGGATGTCCCGAGGCAGCAGCTTTCTGTGGTATCGGAGCTTACGAAACCGCAGAAGGAGAAAATTATAGAAAAATTACTGGAGGGTGATGAAGAATTTATTCACTATCCGAACAACCAATCAGAGGACAAATATGATCTGATGCGCAAGTTTGGATTGATCCTTGCGAAGGATATAATAAAAGATCGGAACAGTCGTGTCTTTCGTGAATTTGTTCCATTATTGGACCAAGATAAGATAATGCGCATAAAGAAGGCTTTTGAAGGAAAACTATTTAAACCTAACGATGATATTACGATATCCAGCGACCAAAGAGAAAACTTGTATCAGGCGATTCGAAATGGAATGGAATATCCAGATATTGAAGAAGGCAGAGGCGCTGATTATAAGCAGACATTAGCTTTCATGAATCGGATGCTGAAGATATTTAAGTGGGATGTTTACGAAAAAGGAACACTTGGGAAGACAAATAGGCAGGGGGATTTCTCATACCTTGCATGGTATGTTGTAATACTTCTTCAGTGGATTCAAGGTTATGGATTGAGCAATATTATTAAAGAATCCATTGAAGATAAACGAAAGAATAATCGTGCTGTTCAGGTATCTTATGGAATCTGGGAACCGTATGACGGAAGCAGGGAACATAAGAATTGTATTATTGCAGAGACTTTGGAAGCTATAGATGATGTAATACTTTTCAGGATATCAAACTACTTCCTGAAGTTTACAGAAGAATATATCCGCCAGCATGGTGAATGTAAAAATGATTGGTACGAATATGTCGAGTATGGTACTACGAACAAGCTTCGGATTACGTTGCAGAAGAGTGATTTCTCGCGAGAGGCTGCAACATATATCAGAAAGAACCAGGACGATTATGTGGTAAAAATAGCAGGAAATTACAAGCTGAAGAGAAGCATACTGGAGTGTTCTTCAGAGCTTGTGCGGAGAGAAGCGGCAGATATTGTATTTAATCTTCCGGAACTCTTTGTAGACTAAGACAAATACTTGGAGGAAAGACAATGGATAACAGGAGCATAAAAAAACTGGAAGCAGATCTTTGGGAATCAGCGGATCTGCTGAGGGCTGGATCGAAGCTGACATCTCAGCAGTATTGCATGCCGGTGCTTGGCTTGCTGTTCCTGAGATATGCATATAGCAGATTTAAGAAGGTGGAGGAAGAGATTCTGAAGGACAGACCGGTCAGGAATGGTCGTGTCATGCCTGTGGAGGCTTCTGACTTTGCTGAAAAAAGTGCGCTGTATCTTCCGAAGGAAGCACAGTACTCTTATTTGGTAAATCTTCCGGAGGATATCAAGGCAGCGAATATCGTATCTGAGAGTGGACAGCCCATGAATAGTCTGGGCGAGGTTGTCAATCACGCAATGGAGTTGGTGGAGGCACAGTCTGAGCAGTTGGCAGGTGTTCTTCCTAAGGATTACACCATATTCTCAGATGATCTTTTGGCTGAACTACTCCGTATTTTTAACAATAATGCGCTTGATGAGGTCGGAGGCGATGTCATCGGTCGTATTTATGAATACTTCCTCAGTAAGTTTGCTCCGGTTGTTGCATCTGATGATGGTGTATTCTTCACACCGAAGTCACTGGTAAAGATGATTGTAAACATTCTGGAACCATCGTCGGGAGTCCTGGCAGATATTGCTTGCGGCAGCGGTGGTATGTTTGTTCAGTCTGGTGATTTCGTCAACAGCAAGGGAATGTCTGCCAATAAGGCAATGACTTTTTACGGACAGGAAAAGGTTGAGTACAATGCACAGCTCTGTCTGATGAATATGGCGGTGCATGGACTGACTGGCGTTATTAAGTCCGGAGATGAGGCGAATACTTTCTATAACGATGCTCATAATTTGGCAGGATGCTGTGATTATGTGATGGCGAATCCGCCGTTCAACGTGGATAAGGTTAAGGCAGAAGCAGCGCAGAATGCCCAGAGGCTTCCGTTTGGTCTTCCCGGAGTGAACAAAGCTGGTGAAGTCGGAAATGCAAATTATCTGTGGATATCATATTTCTATGCTTATCTGAATGAACATGGAAGAGCCGGATTTGTTATGGCTTCCTCTGCTACAGACAGTCAAGGTAAGGATAAAGATATTCGTCAGAAACTGATAGAAACTGGGCACGTGGATGTAATGATCAGTGTCGGAAACAATTTTTTCTATACGAAGAGCTTGCCGTGCAGCCTTTGGTTCTTTGATAAAGGAAAAGCAGAGGATCTGAAGGATAAAGTGCTCTTTATTGATGCCAGGAACTATTTCACGGTTGTTGATCGCACACTGAATGAATGGAGCGAATGGCAGCTGAAGAATATGAATGCCATAGTATGGCTTTATCGTGGTCAGATAGAGAATTATAAGGCTCTTCTGGAAGAGTATCACGATGCTTTGGGTGAAGGGGCTTTTGAAGATTTGCTTAAGGCTCAGGAAGAAAAGATAACAGCTTTACGCAATGAAGCAAAGTCTATGGTGGAGAGTGCAGCTAAGAAGGTTAAGAGAAAAGTTCAGGCTGAATTTGATGAAAGAATTGCGGAACAAGAAGAACAGCTTACAGTTGCAAAAGAGGCAGTATGGCTCTATAGCAAATTCGGAGATGGAAAGTATCAGGACATCTCCGGTCTTTGCAAGATTGCAGATAGAGCTGAGATAGAGGGGAAAGGATGGTCATTGACTCCGGGAGCTTATGTCGGCGTTACTCCCGTTGAAGATGATGGCGTTGATTTCTATGAGCGTATGGGCGAGATCCATGAAGAGTTACTTGCACTTCAGGAAGAGAGTAATAAGCTTATGGAGACTATCTCAAAAAATATGAAGGAGATGCGAATATGAGCGCTGTAAAAAACTTGCGAGTGCCGTTCAAGGCACCATTGCAACCGGGCGATACCGCTGAAATTACAGTCGGATGCAGAGCAAATAATCCTGATATATGTAAAAACAATGGCATTCCAGAGTTGTGTGCTTTTGAAAGAGAAGATGGTATGTGCCGTATGCCATCAAAAGCGTGGAATAAACAGTACCAAAAATTGAGTAAGGAGGCAGGCAGCCTATGATTTTAAATGACATATGTGAGCTTATTGTTGACTGCCCTCATTCTACGGCAAAAGATGAAAGATCAGGATATCCACTTATCCGTACACCAAATATTGGCAGAGGAAGACTGATACTTGATGATGTTCATCGCGTATCAAAGGAAGTTTATGATAAAAGAAATGCAAGAGCGATTCCACAGGATGATGATTTGATTCTTGCGAGAGAGGCTCCTGCAGGGAATATTGCAATCATAAAAAATGGAGAGAAAGTATGTCTTGGGCAAAGAACAGTTTTAATAAGGCCAGATAAGAAAAAAGTCTATCCGGATTTCTTGGCATATTACATACTTGCTCCACAGCAGCAGTATGAGCTTCTTGGCACTGCAAATGGTGCAACGGTTGCACACGTAAATATTCCGATGATCAAAGCGTTACCAGTTGAACTTCCGGACTTAGAGGTACAGCAAAAGGTGGCGGATATCTTAAAAGCGTATGATGACCTGATTGAAAACAATCAGAGGCAAATCAAACTGCTGGAGGAATCGGCACAGAGACTATACAAGGAATGGTTTGTGGATCTTCGTTTTCCGGGATGTGAGGGAATGGAGATTGTTGATGGTGTGCCGGAAGGGTGGCATAAAGGAATACTCTCTGAAATAGTGGAATTTAGGAGAGGAAAAACAATCACTAAGGCACGAGTTAAAGAGGGAAGCGTCCCAGTTGTAGCTGGTGGGCTTGAACCAGCGTATTATCATAATGTAGCCAATACAAATGCACCAGTAATTACAGTTAGCGGTTCGGGTGCGAATGCCGGATACAGCAGATTGTATTATGAAGACGTTTTTGCATCGGATTGCTCATATGCCGATATCAAAGGAACAAATTATATTTATTACATATATTGCTTCCTTAAAGCCAATAAGTATCAATTAGATGCGCTTCAGAAGGGATCAGCGCAACCGCATGTTTACGCGAAAGACATCAATGCTATGGAGATGTTAATCCCTATGGAGCTGATGATAAAAACTTATTGTGACAAAACTGAGGCAATGTTTAAAACAATAGGACAGTTGCAAAAGCAAAATGCTAATGCAGCAGAAGCCCGAGATCGTTTGCTTCCAAAGTTAATGTCGGGCGAAATAGAACTGTGAGGTCTGTATAAGCCTCAAATCGATTACAAGGAGGGCATCCCTTATGAAATATGAATACTCTGAAAATGTTTTAGTTCAGGACAGCGCGGCAGCTCTTATGCATGATGAGCTGGGGTGGGATGTCGTCTTTGCCTACAATCAGGAGGTGCTGGGTGAAGACGGTACTCTGGGCAGAAAGAATTATCATGAAATTGTCTTATGGAGATATTTCTATAAGGCTCTGAAGAAGCTAAATCCGTGGATTAACGATGCTCAGGTAAACGAAGCCCATCAGACGCTTTCTTCATATCTCTCTTCGGCATCTCTTCTTCAAATCAACGAAGAAAAGTATTTCATGATTCGTGACGGTATTCCGGTAACGGTGAAAAAGCCAAATGGCAAGACAGAAGAGAAAAAGGCTGTTGTAATCGATTTTAATGATCCTGATAATAATCATTTCCTTGCAGTGAAGGAACTGAAGATCCACGGTGACCTGTATCGCCGGCGCACGGACATCGTTGGCTTTGTGAATGGTCTGCCGTTGTTATTCATAGAATTAAAGCGCAACGATGTAGATGTCGAGAATGCATACACGGACAATTATACGGATTACCAAGACACTATCCCGTTCCTGTTTTATTATAATGCATTCTTGATGTTGTCCAATGGTATGGAGGCAAAGGTAGGAACACTGGGGAGCAAGTATGAATTCTTCCATGAGTGGAAGCGTTTGTCTGAGGATGATGAAGGAAGCGTGGCTCTTGAAACCATGCTTAGAGGTATCTGTAAAAAAGAGAACTTTCTTGATCTGTATGAAAACTTCATTCTGTTTGACCATTCCGATGGAAAGACAGTCAAAATACTTGCTAGAAACCATCAGTATCTGGGGGTTAATGAAGCTGTTAAGGCATATGGTCAGCGTCAGCTGCGTGAAGGAAAGCTGGGTGTATTCTGGCATACACAAGGATCCGGCAAGAGCTATTCCATGCTTTTCCTGTCGCAGAAAATCCGCAGGAAATTTCCAGGATCTCCGACTATCGTTGTGCTAACCGACCGCGATGAATTGAATAAACAGATCTGCGGTACCTTTGAGGCATGCGGACTTCTTGGTAAAACAGAAGGAAAGAAGTTTATGGCTACAAGCGGCACGGATCTGATCAACAAACTGAAGGGTAATCCGAGTTTCATCTTTACGTTGATACAGAAATTCAACAAACCGGATGAACCTGCGATTTATCCGGATCATGACATACTCATCATTTCGGACGAAGCTCATCGTAGCCAGTATGGTGTATTTGCAGATAACATAGAGAGACTGCTTCCGACTGCATCACGAATCGGATTTACCGGAACACCGCTCTTATCATCCAATGAGATAACAGCTAGAATCTTTGGTGGATACATCTCCGTTTATGACTTTAAGCGTGCTGTAGAAGATAAGGCGACGGTTCCACTTTATTATGAGAACCGTGGCGACAAGATAAAAGAACTCAAGAATCCTGATATTACGGACAAGATTCTTGATGCTATAGAAGAAGCTGATCTGAATCCGGATCAGGCTGAAAAGGTTATGCATGAGTTCGAGAAGGAAGTACATCTTCTTACTGCTGAACCGCGACTCCGCGTTATCGCAAAGGACTTTGTGGGACATTACAGTGATCTTTGGACTACCGGAAAGGCAATGTTTGTCTGCTTGAATAAGGTTACCTGCGTCCGCATGTATAATTTTGTTCAGGAATACTGGCAGGAAGAAATCAAATTGCTTGAACAGCGCATAGCTGCAACTTCATCCGATCAGGAGCAGATGGAATTATCCAGAAAACTCAAATGGATGAAGGATACCGAGATGTGCGTGGTTATCAGCCAGGAGCAGAATGAGATTCAGACATTTAAGAAATGGGATCTGGATATTCTGCCACACAGGACAAAAATGGAGAAACGGGAGCTGGATAAGGAGTTCAAGGATTCTGACAGCAATTTCCGTGTGGTATTTGTCTGTGCAATGTGGCTGACAGGCTTTGATGTCAAAACGCTTTCCTGTCTCTATTTGGATAAACCGCTTAAGGCACATACTCTGATGCAAACTATCGCAAGAGCAAATCGCGTGGCCGCCGGTAAGAGTAACGGTCTCATCATTGATTACATAGGAATTGTTGGTGCTCTGAAGAAAGCGCTTAACGATTATACGGCCAACAAAGAGGGAAAAACTCAGATTGATCCGACGGCTGACAAGGAAGAATTAATCGCACAGATCGTGAGGGCTGCGGCGGAGGCAAAGCAGCTTTTGGCAAATCATGATTTTGATCTTGATAAGCTGATCAAGGCGGAGAATTTTAAGAAGATGGCATTACTTAAGGATGGAGCGGAGGCTATGTGTTCTGATTCGGAGACCAAAAAGTCTTTTGATACTTATGCCAATGAAATCGGAAGGCTTGTGAAATATATTGACCGAAATGATGTTAATCAGGATGTCCGCGACCAGACTGATGCTATATCGGCTATCTTCAGAGAGATGCAGAAGAAGCGTAAGCATATTGATACGACGGACTTAATGGTCGAGATCAACCATATTATCAATGAGAATGTGGAAATTGAGCATCAGGACGAAGAGGGGTTGGTAGAGTCCAGACGTTTTGATATCAGCCAGATTGACTTTGACCTGCTGGCAGCAGAATTTGCAAAGGTGAAACGTAAAAACCTGATGATTAAGGATCTGAATGATCTGGTTCAGGAACGACTCTCCAAGATGATGTCAGTGAATCCGTCAAGGGTTGATTACTATGTGCGGTATATGGGCATCATAGAGACCTATAATGCTGAGCAGGATCGTTCCACGATTGAAAAGACATTTATGGAACTGATGGATCTTGCGAAGAGCATGTCGGAGGAAGAACAGAGATATGCCCGCGAGGGATTCAGCAGTGATGAAGAACTGTCGATTTATGATCTGCTATTCTCTGACAATCTTTCAAAGACTGATATCGACAAAATCAAGAAGATGTCAAAGGATCTTCTTCAGAAGATAAAAGAGCGGATCGCCGGTATGGATCACTGGACGGATAAGCAGGAGACGAGAGCTGCGGTGGATATACTAATCAGGAATGTTCTGTATGAAGAGATTCCGGACAGTATGTTTGATCGGTTGGAGGCATACCGGAAGGCGATATATGAGCATATCTATACACATTATAAGAATGTGGCGTAAGGAGATAAGATAAAAGAAACATGGTACATAATTGTTTATTAATTGTCAGGTGTGTGAGAAAATGTGACTTAAGGATTAGTCTGGAAAAAGAACAGCTGAAAGGAGAGGGAAACAATTGAATAATCATGAGATAGTAGTTGCCGATGTTAGTGAAGTAAATACATCATTAACTGTGTATGAGAATAAAATGCTTGGCTATATGGCATCTTTAGGGTTACCTGTAGATAACATACTTGTTCCAATCTCTGAGAGGAAAAAAATGTTAAAAAACTTTGAAGATGTTGTGTTCGAGTTACAAGCAGAAGATTTGGGGGAAGCCAGATATATTTCAAAATTTTTTACTGCTGCTACCGCTGGTCTTTTTGATGCGGCTCTTAATTATTTATGGGATGAGACCGTATATCAGTTAAGAAAGCGCATCGCAAACTACGATATTGAGTACTTTTATGATGTGGCTGTCTCTACTGAAAAGAGGAAAAAATTGTCAGGAGTAGAAGATTTATGCAAGTTAGATGATAGTGAACTGATTCAGGGAGCTAAAGAAATTGATATGATTTCAGATATTGGATACAATCATTTGGATTATATTAAGTATATGAGGAACTGGGCGAGTGCCGCACATCCAAATCAAACGGAGATTACTGGCCTGCAACTTATTTCATGGTTGGAAACTTGTATAAAGGAAGTTATTAATTTGCCGAATTCCAATATTACAATTGAGACAGGTAGATTTTTAAAAAATTTAAAGGAAAAACCATTTTCATCGGATGAATTCAGAGCATTTACATCATTTATTGGAAATTTGACAGTAGAGAAAGTAAATAATCTGGCAGCAGGGCTGTTTGGTATATATTATCGTCCTGAGACGGAGGTATTTGTAAGAGATAATATAAAACAGGTATTTCCTATTATATGGGACATAATTAGTGAAGATACAAAAAATGAATGTGGTATTAAATATGCAAGATTTGCTGTTAATGGCGATACTACAGAGGCACATAATGCGCGGGAATTACTTGAATTAGTTGAAGGACAAGCATATTTCCCGGAAGAAATACGTGTGACGGAGCTTGGAAATGCATTAGATCAATTATCAGAGGCACATAATGGGATAAATAACTTTTATAGAGAACCGACATTTGCATTGCAACTTGGAAGAGTGGCTGGCAAAAAAGAAATACCAAGCCAAATTAATAAAAAATATGTTTATACTATTGTTGATTGCTTTATAACCAATGGAAATGGAGAATGTTGGGATGCTGATGGAATATATCGTGATCTAATTGAAAACTTTAATCAGGAGCAGATTACCTTGGCTGTTTTTACAATAATGGACGAACACATTGCCAGTATGCTTCAATTGAAATTATGTTCAAAAAAATATATGGAGATGATCAGTGTAGTAAAAGAAAAAAATGCATCTCCTGTAGTTGGTGAAGTGATAGATATGATCGAGGCTCGATCAGGATCACTGAATGTTATGCGTAGAGATAGTGTTGTAAAACAACAGATAGAAACAAGGCGTAAAATTCTTGGAATATAAGGATTGGTAATGAGTAGAAATAAGTTTGAAATATATGGAGATAGAATATCAATCAGTCATTCAGATTGGGATTTTGTTGCATCAGCTTCTGTTAAGGAGGATTATGCAGAGGAGTTGCAAAGTGTCACATGGTCAAAAAATGGTGAGTATTTATACAGCAGTAAACTGAAGCAATATCTTCATGTTTACATTATGAGGAAATGGTATGGCGATGAGACTTACGAGAAAATGAAAGAGGATGGTTATGTAGTTGATCATATGGACAACGATGGCCATAATTGCTGTATTGAGAATCTTTGTTTCCTTATCAGCGATGAGAATAAAGCTAAGGGAATGACTGTAGATAAAATGAGCTCGGATAAAAGCCATATTGCATTATCGATGTTCAAAGATTTCGATACAAAGTTGTTTCAAATTACTATTTTCTTCAACTATCCGGCAAAATTGATGCTGAGCAATTTAGAGAGACCTGCTGCGTTGGAGTTAGCCTTCTTTTTGTATGATTGTGAATATGAGATGGTAATAAATGATGCCAGAGCAATTCTATATGATTATAGGAGATATTTTTCCTTTGCTCCGGAAAAATTGCATTGTATTGATTATCACATGGAAGGCAGTTACGGTACGCCTATTCCAGTAGAGTATTTTGATGAATATCAGAGCGGAATACATGGTAATAAAGTGGTTTCTTTTATAAAGAAATCTCCATTGAAAGGTTGGAAGAAGGACGAAAATCGGCAATTCTTTGTTTTACGTGAACCTATAAAAAGAAATCAATAATCCAAAGCGGCCTCTGGCGATGAACCGGAAGCCGCTATCTTTTTAATCCTTTTTATAAAATTTGGTCTCGTAGCCATCGCCTCTGATCAGGATATCCGGCATCCATTCAGGGGACCTGCTCATGATGGAGCAGATGCTTTCAACGGAGGCTGCTTCCGGACATTCGATAATTAGCTCATCATGAACGTGTCCACAGATAAAGCAGCGTGAGAGGTTGCGCATAGCATAGCAGAGTAGGTCTCTGGATACTGCCTGTACGATATTTTCCACAAACTTCGGACCATAGGATTCGATACGTTCCCATTTTTTAGTGGGGCCGATACCTTCATAGGTGACAGATTCCCCGCCAAACTTATTCTCACCAATACGGGGTTTTACATAGCTGAGCATTCTGCCGGAAGGAAGCTTGATAAAAAGCATTCCACTTTTGTAGAAGAATTTGATGCCATGGACTTCTGTAGGAACACGCAGCTTTATTGTAGTCTTAACTGCTTTGTCAACATCCCACCAAAATGCGGTTATCATCGGATTGGATGCTCTCCAGGAATCAACAAGTGGTTGCAACTCTTCTTCGGTCAAGCCCATCTCCAGTGCACCCATGGATTTCAGCG